>QMVO01000400.1 GCA_003661125.1 Methanosarcinales archaeon | reverse complement strand
GTTCACCACGGCGTAGTTTCCGTAGTAACTCCCGTGCATTCCAATACCACCGAGATAGAGACGTTCATCTTGAGGGTTGAGACCATGCCCCATGAGTGTGTTGACAACGGGGATTCCAAATTTATCCAAAAACTGGTTCAATAAATGAGCAGTGCCTGAAAGGTTAACGCCTCCTCCGGCAATGACAAGGGGCTTCTTCGAGTTCTTCAACAATTCGACAGCCCTTTTGATCTGCCTTGGATGACCAACCAACGTGGGTTTGTATCCGGGTATCTCCAACTTTCTGGGATATCTGAACTCACCTTCTGCGGTTTGGAGACTCTTGGGAAGGTCTATCAAAACTGGACCAGGTCTACCGGTAGTGGCAATGTGGAAAGCTTCCTTTAAGACTTGAGGTAGCTCCTCTACGCTCGTTACAAGATGGTTATGCTTTGTGATGGGCATGCTGACACCGGTGATGTCTACCTCTTGAAAAGCATCAGTACCTATCGCTGAGGTGGAAACTTGTCCTGTTATCACAACGAGAGGTACTGAATCCATGTACGCAGTGGCTATGCCCGTTACGGTGTTTGTGGCTCCGGGTCCAGAGGTAACCAAGACAACGCCAGGCTTCCCTGTGGATCGCGCATATCCGTCAGCGGCATGAGTAGCTCCCTGTTCATGTCTGAAGAGAAAGAAGTCCATCTCGCTTTCATAGCTGCACAGTTCGTCGTAGACATGGATTATCGCGCCCCCGGGTATTCCGAAGATCTTCTCCACCCTTTCTCTTTTAAAAGCCTCGAAGAGCATCTTAGAGCCTCTCATCCTCACCAACAAACCACCCCTTATGTTGTGATATAGCGATCACAACGTCCTTCGGAACGATTGTGATCAGCTCTTTCGATGCCCTCCTGAACCCCCGTTTTTCTCTCTGCCATTCACCGATCAGGTAAGCTCCCGGTGCGCGGTGAAAACGATTCTGGGCTACTGCGTGGAGAAAGACTCGAAGACCGTCCTTTACATACCTTGCACAAAGAGGCGATAAATGGGTTGTTGGCGTCATGTTAACATCTCATTGTTAAGGAATGTGTGCAAATAATATGTCAGTTGAGTGCTGAAGCGTAACAAGCAAGTTATACCGTTGCCAGTACACGTTTCGCTTTCCCAGCCTCACGAGCGTCGAGAAAGCAACCATACAAAACGACTTTGGAACTACGAAGGTAGCGTGAATTTGCCACGCTTTTTCATGGGAAAGGAGAAAGCTTCTGGCCCGCCATCAGCTAAATACGGCTCAGGAGAAGCAGGCACATGATACCTCGCAGGCTACACCTTTGCCAAATCTCTTTGTCGATGCGAACTACTACAAGGTGAGAGATGAAGTAGCGGGCAGATACAAGACGAAAGACTTTCGACAGTGGCGGGGATCAGGGAAGATAGTTACAGGGAGATACTCGATTTAAAACTTGAAGAAAGCGGTGGTCTTAAAGGGGTGAAGCTAGTTGTATTGGAAACAGAGGTGCAGAATGAATGTGCAGTAGGTTTGATAAGAAGAGCGTAATCGTTGTACTTGTTTTATTACCCATTTTGGGGCTCGCTTTACGTGAGCTGAATATCGGGGTGGGTAGAAGGGATCAGGATGCAGTTCTAAATATCTTGAAAACGCTGGATTATGAGGCACTTACTGTGGAGAATAAATGCGATGTGGTGCTGGCATACTCGGAACTCTCGGTGTGGGGAAGCGGAGACAAACGAAGCTGGGAGAACAAAGCCCTCCAGCTTTCGAAAGATTTATTGAAAAATTACCCGGATAATTGGAAGGTGAACTACACTTGCGCCATAGTTCTGGCGCATATCGTACAGAGGAATCCCATCGTTGGAATCTTGCATGACTCTTCAATAAGGTATCATCTGGAGAAAGCCATGGATCTAGCTCCCGGTGAATATTTGCCCTACCTCGTAATGGGTGTACGGTATCTCGAAGTTCCATGGCCTTTCAAAGATCTCGATAAAGCCGAAAGATATCTACTACAAGCACTGAAGCTGAAACCTGAACATCTGTACACCTACTTAGAGCTGGGAAAGCTCTACGAACAAAGGAAAGAATGGTGTAGCGCCGTTAAAATGTACAAGAAAACCTTGGAATTACCTGTGGAAGAAGAATGGGAGTACATATCGTTTGAAGCGAAGGATAAGGCCGCCAAACGGTTGAAGGAAATCGAATGGAGGTGCACTGAAAAGGGTGAAGACGCGAATTCGAGTGAAAAGTAGATAGAATGCTGTGAAGATTAGGGGAAGTTTGACTTTTATCATTACGGTGTTGATACCTGTTCCTGTCTGTTCGGAAGGTTTTATTGCACTGTTGACGGATGCGAGAGGGTAAGTCCGTGAAGGGAGACGGGAACGTTTGAACTTACATCGGCAATCTCTTGACACAGCCCTCACAACTGCGTAAGCTATACTTTATGCAGGAAGATCTCGCATCCCAATCAAAGGGTAGCCTGAAGAGCTATTCTTCAGGGACACTGTTGAGT
>QMVO01000399.1 GCA_003661125.1 Methanosarcinales archaeon | reverse complement strand
TCGCTCTGGTTCACTCTGGAGATCTCAGCGCTTCGGCGGGGTTCGTTTTTACCGCCAACATTACTGGCACAGTCACGGCCAGAGCGATAACACCGTAGATCGCCAAGATCAGACCGAGGAAACTCCAAGTTGGAAAGGAAAACGTGCCGGATTCAAAGAGCATAAAGATCAGTCGGACGATATCCCTTGATGTTAGGAGCCCGGCAAAAGCCCCTACAGCGATCCCCACGGATGCCACTACAAGATGCTCCAAGGCGAAGGTCAACCCCAAGCTACGGTTGGACATGCCGATTGCTCTCAACGTTCCCGACAATCTCCGCCTGGTGACCACGCTTCGCAACGCGTGAAATGCGATACCGCTGAAGCCACTTATCAAGCCAAAATAAAGCAGGGACACACCAGTTTGAACGAGAAGGTCTATGCCAGAAAAGACACGGTTCATTTCTTCGGTAATATAGATAGGGAAATCGAATCGCTCCCTGTAGAAGTCTTTGACTGTCTCCGTTCTCGTGGGCTCGACCTTGCTAAGAAGCACAGGAATAGCCTTCACATCTTTCGGTAGACTCTTGATCGAGGCCACGTACTTGACGGGTACCATCAGCTGGCGCATATCGAAGGTATCGATAACTTCAAGACTCAACTCTTCACTTTTACCAAGCTTGAAGGGTGACTTCACTTTCCCTGTAACTTTCGATGGCATAGCTTCGTTTTCCAGCAAATATCCCACCACCACCGCTCCCGGCTCAAGCAACCGCTGTCTCCATTCAGTGTTCTTTTCTATGGGAACCACGGCGTGCTGAAGGAACGCCTCGTCCACAAAAGCTATCGGTTCGCCGTTGAACTCAGCAACGTAAACCTTCGAAGGGCCCTTCAAGCCTTCCGCGATATTGAGTTCTCCACTCCCCAAGACCAACTTCAAAGGGTTGACGATTACCATGAAGTTGTAACCAAAGAGACCTGTCTCCAGCTTCTTGCGCACGAACCGCTCTATGTTGTACGGTACAACGAGAACGAGAAGCATTACGAAGATTATCAAACTGAACATCGAAGCGATAATGAAGGTGTTCCTCCGATGACGCTCCACATAAGACAAGGCGAGATACGCGGAAACGGACCTCCTCGTCATCAATTTCGAAAGAAGCTTTCTGATAGGTGCAACCAAAAAAAGGAACACCAACCAACTACCGACAAAGAAAGCGGATCCTCTTTGAAGGATCTCCCAAACTGTTGTGTGTTCCAGCGGAGTAAAACGGACGGTCACCACCAGGATGATGAACACCCCAAAACCGAGGCTTAAAATGGTTGAGGGGAAGACGATCAGCGTACCTACAATGCCCACCAAAAGGGCGAATATCCAAAGATCTGGACGGATGAGACCGAGAATCATAGCCATAACGATGGATCCGGTCCCTGCGATCAACCTTCTCGACTTCTTTGAAGAGGATTCCTGCGGTTCCTCGTTGGATCGAAGCATCGTTACAGGTGGTTTCTGCGCGAGCTTTCGAATCCTCCAAAGGAAGATGAGCAATGGTAAAATCAATCCTCCAAGAGCTCCCAAAATTATCGTCGATGGTGCCACATGGAAGTTGAGCCTTGATAGCCCTGTGTGAAAACCTCCCACAGCCAAGATACTCGACGTTGCTCGCAACCTCCTGAGAAGAAAATTCCCCAGTAGGATACCCATTGAAGCTCCCAAGAAACCGGACACGACGAGATAAACAGATCCTTCCACTATCAATGCCACAAAGATATGCCGGGCTTTCATGCCCAAAATCCTAAGGGTGGCCATGGTGGTGTTTCTCTCCTCTACAAAACTTTGAGCAAAGATGTAGACGAGAATCAACGAAGCTACGACAGAGAAACTGCTGAAAGCGATTGTTAGATACCCCAAGGCCTTGTTTGCAGGTGAATTCAAAAGCTCCGCCTTCATGGCCGCTCCATCGACTTTCAGGGTTTCTTCCAACTCTTCCATGAAGATCACATGTTCCTCAGGACTTCCGGCAAGATGCAGATAGAGGCGCGTTGGGAGACCTCCACCCCCTTGGAAGTCGCTTTTGTTGATGAAAACGGCACCCGGGTATTGGAGAACTTCACCCCGAAAATTGAGGAATCCCTCCTCGCCGATCTGTGTCACTTTGAATTCAACGTTTCCCCTGCCCATGTTAATTGCAATGGTGGCGTCTTCATTAATGTTCAAAAGCTCTGCGAGATCTTTTGAGACGATCGCACCTTTAGAAGGGAGTCTCACCTCGTGGGCAACGAAGTTTCTCAGATCTTCTGGAGATAAACCCACCACGAGACAATCCAACGTTTTTCCGCCAAACTTTATTCTTCCCAAGGTCTCGGACACGGGAAGAACGTTCAAGACCTTCTCGTAAGACTTTACAGACCCCGTCGTTTGGGGATTCAAAGGAACCTTGAAAAAGGGATTATTCCTGTTGTTTTCCACGTAGGCATCCGCAGTTCCGAAGTTTTGAGAGAGGCTCCTCTCAATCCATCGGCCGATGGCGT
>QMVO01000398.1 GCA_003661125.1 Methanosarcinales archaeon | reverse complement strand
TATTGCCCATCGGGTGCGATGTCGTTGAAGCATTTCCGCGATAAACAGGTGTATGCTCAGCTGGATTATGCGATATAATGCATAATCCACTGGGCAGTGGTTTTTTTATTTTGAATAATAAGGATATAGGTAAGATAAAAAGTCATTTGGACAGGTTGTTTGAGAAAAAGGACGCTAAGTCAGGAGGAAATTTTTAAAATACTTTCATCAGTGAATAATATAAAACACAAAGCAATCTTAATGCTTATATATTCCGCGAGGTTAAGAGTGAGCGAGGTGGTGAAGTTGAAGCCGGAAGATGTAGATACTGGGATAAGATTGATTTATGTTCGAGGAGGGAAAGGTAGTAAAGATAGATATAGGCGAAACGACGGCTATGAATAGAAGGAGGCGAGAACATGCCAATTGATGTTGAAAAGCGTAAGCAAATAGAGCAAATCTTCAGGAAGTTCTTGTTAAATCGTGTCAAGACTGTCCGAAAATTAAAACTAAATGATTTAGATATCAATCCATTTCTTATTAGAATTCTCTCACATGAATTAGGTCTCGATAACTCAGAAGCAATTGTGAGATGGCTCATTAGCCAAAGGCTTGAAAGAGGAACAGTCACATCATTTGGCATCACTTTACAGAATGCTGCTAAAGTCTTCTCTGAGGGTACTGGGGTTGAGGGAGCCGATATCCTGAAAACTAAGGAGGGGAGACATCACCATATTCAAGTCAAGAGTGGCCCAAATACAATTCCAAAGGACTTAGGGGTAAGAATAGCTCAACTTTTGCGTTCTGCCCAAAGACGCAATCGTGGTTCAGTTGCCCTTTACGGCATGTGCTATGGTAGCAAAGCACAAGTCAGCAGTATTGTGAGAAGATATGTGCAAGAAGAAGGCGGAGTTGACTGGATTTCTGGAAAAGAATTCTGGGAATTTATTTCGGATGACCCTCAATGTCTAGATGAGATTTATGAAATCGCTGCTGAAGTTGGGAGAACATTTAAGGATCCTAAAGGAGAGTCGCTTTCTGAAGTTATTGAGAAGAAGATAGTCGAATTGAATAAAGAATTCGAAAAGAAGTACGGAAGAAGCGGAAAGACAATGTGGGAGAAACTATTAGAAGATAACTCGTGAGGTAATAATATGAAATTCATTGAAAAAAGTTTTCCGGTTGAATATCTCAATCCTGCAGCGATGGCAGAAGGAAATGCCAAAAAACCTGTTTATCAGATGCACAAGTGGTGGGCACGACGTCTGGGTAGCGTGTTTCGTATGATAACTCTAACTGCTTTCAGCGATGAGAAGGAATCAGATGATGAAATTTGGTATAAGTTCTGTAACAGTGCAAATTTTAACGGGTCTATAGTGCTTGATCCTTTCATGGGTGGTGGAACAACTATTGTTGAGGCACTTCGGCTGGGCTGTAAAGTAATTGGGATTGATATCAACCCTGTAGCTTGGTTTATAACGAAGAAAGAGATTGAAGCTGTTGATTTGAGTGATTTAGATAATGCTTTTCATGATCTTGAAAAGACGGCAGGCAATTATATCAGACAATATTATCGTACAAAATGTCCTAAGGGTCATCCCGCAGAAGTTATGTATTTTTTCTGGGTGAAAGTTGCAAATTGTAAATCTTGCGGCGCTAAAGTTAGATTATTCCCAAACTATGAACTATCCCGAAGGGACCACATTAATGTTGTCTTATGCCCTAAGTGCTTACAAGTTATTGAGACAAAAGGATATAACCCAAAGACAAAATGCCATGATTGTGGTGAAATATTCGACCCACGTAAAGGGGTGTCTGGTAGGGGTATATTTCGTTGCCCTGAATGCAATACAGAGCAACGAATTTTAGAAGCTATAAATGAAAATGGGGGTCCATTAGAGACCGAATTACATGCTTTAGAAGGTTACTGCCCAATCTGTGGAAGGTTTTTTAAACGGGTGGATCCAGAAGACATTGCATTGTGGGAAAAAGCAAGAAGGGAATATTACAAGTGTAAGGATAATTTGCTCATTCCTCACCAGAAAATCCCAACGGAAGGTAGAAGCGACCCTCGTCCTGTAAATCACGGTTATACCCATTTCCAGGATATGTTCAATGAGCGTCAGTTATTATGTTTATCTCGGCTTTTGGAAGAAATACTAAAAATTTCTGATACCAATATTCGGGAACTAATGCTTATCGCTTTTTCTGATTGTCTGGATGCCAACAATATGTTTTGCAAATATGAAATCCAGTGGCATAAAATTTCTCTGTTCTTTGGGTTGCATGCTTACCATCCCATTGAACGACCAACCGAAAACAATATTTGGGGCACCGAGTACGGGCGAGGTACATTTGTTAAATGCTTCGAAAAAGTACGACGCGCTAAAGTATATTGTAAGAAACCTTATGAACGATTGTTAAAAAAAGGTAATAAGCGCTTTAGCAAGCGTACTGGTAACGAACGTATTGAAGGAAATATCGTGCAAAACTTTGATGAACTTAAACGAATTAATCGTGCAGCCTTGCTACGATGTGATAC
>QMVO01000397.1 GCA_003661125.1 Methanosarcinales archaeon | reverse complement strand
GGTGAGGTGGAGGTTCTTCTTCTCAACGAACTTCACTCTCCCCCTCACCCACTTCTTGAACTCCTCTATTTGATCCTTGACATGTTTCGGGAGTTCGATGGCCAAAAAACACCTCATGTCCTTTTACACCCTTTCATACTTTAAATAATGAAGGTTCGAGGGAGGCTTCCAGGTCCTCCCTCTTTTTGTTCCTCCTGCGCGTGCTTTTCAAGCTTGATTTTCGCCTGTATTTCCTCAGCTTGCGGGTCGCGACTTTCTTTGTCAGGTAGGCTGTCCAGGTGATGAGGACCAGTTCGAGTGGAAGGTAGTACGTGCTCACGACAACCCCAGTCACCTCTGCCGCCGCCTTGATGGTCTTCCACATCTTCCTGTCGAATTCCGGGCTGTTCACGGCCTCGGAGAGCCCTTTCGCAGTCTCCTTCACGTAGCTCTCTAGCGTTTTCTTCGCCTCTTTTGGGCTCTCCGTCAAAAGAAGATATTGAGCGTCATACAGGGCCTTCGCGAGCCCTGCCAGCGGTGGTTTCACTGTCCCTGGAAGTGGGAGTGCCTTTAAAGCCCCCTGATAGGGGACCTTCTTTTTTTCCATACCCCCCACCTCCGATGATTACTTTGCTTTCCGAATTTAAAAAACTTACTACTCTATGGTAGTTGCATATTTTTTTATTGGTCGGTCAAGTGATAGAAAAGATGATAGACATCGAGATTTTGAGGAAGAATCCAGAGGTTGTCATAGAGAGTTTGAAGAAGAGGAGAGATGAAGAGAAGATAGGTTGGGTGAAGAAGCTAATAGAGTTGGATGAGAAGTGGAGGGAAAAAGTGAGGGAGGATAACAGGTTGAGGAGAAGGAAGAACGAACTCGTGGAGGAGATCGCCAGGAGGAAGAAGGAAGGGAAAGGAGTGAAGGTCCTCATAAGGGAAAGTAAGGGGATCGAGATAAAGATAGAGGAAAACGAGAAGGAAATGAGGGAGCTCCAAAAGCAAATAGAATACTACCTCCTCCGCATGCCAAACATACTCCACGAATCCGTCCCTTGCGGGGAGGACGAAAGCGATAACGTCCCCATAAGGTTTTGGGGAAAGCCTTTGGTATGGAAGGAACACCTGGAGGAGTTCAAGCGTCAAGGTGGGAAAAGGGCGAAGGTGGTGAAGTGGAAACCTTTGGATCACCAAGACCTAGCAGATAAACTTGGGCTCATAGATGTGAAAAGAGCGGCTAAAGTAGCTGGCTCCAGATTCTATTACTTAAGGAAAGAATTAGTGATCCTCGATCTCGCTTTGCAGAGGTTCGCCATGGACTTCTTGGTCAAAAAAGGGTTCACTCCCATAGAGCCCCCCTTCATGCTGAGGAGAAAGGCGGAGGAAGGGGTCACGAGCTTCGAGGACTTCGAGGAGATGTTGTATAAGATAGAGGGAGAAGATCTCTATCTCATACCCACTTCAGAACACCCCATAGCTGCTATGCACATGGATGAGGTCTTGAACCCAAAGAACCTCCCCTTGAAATACGCTGGGATAAGCCCTTGCTTTAGGAAGGAGGCCGGAAGTCATGGGAGGGATACAAAGGGCATCTTCAGGGTCCATCAATTCAACGAGGTGGAACAGTTCGTGTTCTGCAAGCCTGAGGAGTCATGGGACTGGTTCGAGAGGCTCATCAAAAACGCTGAGGAAATCTTCAGAAAGCTAAGGATACCCTACAGGGTGGTCAACATTTGTACTGGAGACATAGGGATGGTTGCGGCGAAGAAGTATGATTTGGAGGCGTGGCTCCCCGGCCAGGGAAAGTACAGGGAGATGGTCTCTTGCAGCAATTGTACGGAGTGGCAATCCAGAAGGCTGAACATAAGGTATTTCCTACCTACTGGGGAGAGGAAGTACGTTCATACTCTCAACTCCACAGCCATAGCTACTGGAAGGGCCATCATCGCCATCATGGAGAACTTCCAGAGGAAGGACGGAAGCATAAAGATCCCAAAAGTTCTACACAAATACACTGGTTTCAAACGCATAGGTTTAAAAAGAGACTGAAATTCTTGAGCTTATGGAAGCTTACATGCCGGATACGAGCGCGGTAATAGAAGGCTTACTCACGAGTATGGTGGAAAGGGGAGAAATAAAGGGGAAGATCTTAATTCATAAAGCAGTCATAGCTGAGTTAGAGCATCAAGCGAACTATGGAAAGGAAATAGGATTCTTAGGTCTGGAGGAGATCAAAGATTTGAGGGAACTGGCTCAAAAGAAAGGGATCAAGGTGGAATACGTTGGAGAGAGGCCTTCTAGATATCAGATAAGGGGGGCTAGAGCTGGGGAGATAGATGCTATGATAAGGGAAGCTGCTTGGGAGAACGGCGCCACGCTCATTACCTGTGACACAGTCCAAGCGGAGACCGCAAAAGCTATTGGGATGAAAGTCATCTTCATCAAGAAGGTCAAACGTAGGAGGAAGTTATTGTTGGAAAAGTTCTTCGATGAGGAAACAATGAGCGTACATTTGAAAGAAAAGACGGTCCCATTCGCGAAGAAAG
>QMVO01000396.1 GCA_003661125.1 Methanosarcinales archaeon | reverse complement strand
CGATAATTCTTTTTGCTCCTGTGGCTCGAGCGAAGATCACAGAGTAAAGGCCAAGAGGTCCTGCTCCCTGAATGACCACCGTTTCTTCGTAAAGAGGTTTGTTCAAAGAGTCGAAGATGTTGGCGGCTGTGGCTCCAGAACATCCCGCAAAAGCTATCACAGCGGGATCCACACTTTTGGAAATCTTCAACACTTCAGTTTCGGGCAGAAGAACCATGTGCTCTGCATAACCACCTCTGAGGTAAGGATAGTTCTTGCTAGATATATTTATTCCATAAACCTTTCGATTGGGACACAGGTGGGGTTGTCTTGCTACGGTACACCAATAGCACTCTTTACAGACAATGCCACGATTCCATGTTATCCAATCCCCTTTGGAGACTTTTTCGCCATTGACATCTACTTTTTCTCCGGAAACATGAACGATTTCTCCAACACTTTCATGGCCTAGGATAATTGGTAACGGAGTTCTTGGATCCTCACCTTTGTATATATGAACATCAGAACCACAAACCCCCGATGCCAAAATCTTCACAAGCACATGGCCATCGGGAATTTCTCCAATTTGAAACGTCTTCTCCACAAGGGGATGGGCAAACTTTTCCAACACCATAGCTCTTGATACGACCACGGGGGTTCACCTCCCGCCCACTCACCGTTCTACTCGTCCAGAAGTTGTACCTGAGGCCAGCTTTTCTATTTCTTCGTTCGTCAGGATTGAAAAATCTCCAGGTATACTGTGCTTCATGCACGATGCTGCCACTGCAAATTCGAGCTTTTCCTGGGGCTTCTTACCAGCCAAAAGTCCATATATTAAACCTCCTGCAAAAGCATCCCCTGCTCCTACTCTGTCTACAATATGGACCTCGTATCTTTTTGAAAAGTAGACCTCTCCGCCTTCCCACAGCATTGCTGACCAACCGTTTACATTAGCGGAATAGCTTTCTCTTAATGTAACTCCTACCACTTCAAAATCATGCCTGTTAACCAGCTCCTCTACCGCTTTTACGTAGCTCTCTCTGTTCAACCTCCCAGTTTTAAGATCTAGTCCCTGTATCTCAATGCTTAAAACTTTGGCCATGTCTTCTTCATTGGCTATGAGAACGTCAACGTATTCCATGTATGGTTCCATAACTTTTCGCGCTTCTTCCGGTGTCCATAGCTTTGCTCGATAGTTAAGGTCGCAACTCACCCTCACGTTCTTCGCTTTCGCGACTTTCAAGGCTTCTCCGACTATTTCAGGAAGCTTTCCGCCTAATGCAGGGGTTATACCGGAGAAATGAAAATGATCTGCTTCTTCCAAAATCTCCTCCCATGGAAAATCCTCTAGATTCGCAAGAGATATTGCAGACCCTTTGCGATCGTATATTACTTTGCTAGGTCTTTGAGACATACCTAACTCAAGAAAGTAAATGCCCAACCTTCCTTTTCCTTTAATAACCCAGTCCGTTTTCACTCCAAATTTTCTTAGATGCCAGATGACGGCATCGCCAACTGGATTGGCGGGAACCTTCGTCACAAAGAACGCATCAACTCCCATCTGTGCCAGGAAAGCAGCTACGTTGGCTTCCGCGCCACCATAGTGCACTTCGAAACGGTCCGCTTGTTGTATTCTTCTGTGCCCTTCAGGGCTTAACCTCATCATGAGCTCTCCGAATGTGACAACTTTCAATCACCGCACCTCCTGTATCTCATGTCTTATCGATTGTTATTTGGAGCCAAAAATCACGCCTTTTCTATAACTCTCCCATACTGTTTCAAACCAATCTTCCTTCTCTGGAAGAGGTTTTATTTTTTTCCACTTGAATTGGCATTTGGATTCTTCGAGTTGTACCTCTTGGATTATCTTGAAGAAATTCGCGGGACAAGGTTTGTGTCTAAAGACAGCGGGTAAGGACTCGTGAGGTAACGTACCCCTTGGGTCATGGACGAGATAAGATCCTCTGCTACCTCCTCCTGCTTCTATGTAGTTCTCCACGGATTTTAAATAAACGTATTGGGTTATAAGAAGGTCATAGAGTCTGAACGCATCTTTGAGTTCGTAAACTGAAGCGATCTTTATCGCATTCGGGAGGTTTTTGAGTGAGGTCAACGCATCTTCAGCCCCCACTCTGGCAGAATCTCTGTCTCTAAGTATTCCACAGGAACGTATCATTCTATCTCCAAGATCCCTGTATAAGCTTTGAACGTTACTCTTGTCAGACAAGGTGCTCAAAAACTTCTCACCCAATTCCAACTTTTCCAAAACCTGATCTTCAACTACTTCTAAAAACTTCCCTAATGGGAGAGGAGGATCAGTATAGCGAGATGCAATATACTGCGCTGCTCTTATTCCACCCACTTGGCCAGCGTTCAAAGAACTTCCCCCAGGTCTATAAACGCCGTGGGTGCCGTTGACTTCTCCTATGGGGAAAAATCGCTTTATGTTGCTTTCCCACCATATGTTGCCTTTCAGGCCTCCATTGTTATGCTGGGCACATACCTTGATCTCAACATAATCTTTTTCAAGATCTATGCCATGTTTT
>QMVO01000395.1 GCA_003661125.1 Methanosarcinales archaeon | reverse complement strand
TCACAAAAGAGTTCTGGTTTGAAGATAGAGCTAAGAGAAGAGCGGATATTGTCCTTTTCCTAAACGGCTTGCCAATCGGGATTATAGAGACCAAAAGTCCGGTGGTAGAAGAAGCCGAGGAGGTAGCTTTTGGGCAAATAAAACTTTACAATGAAGATTTACCCGAACTTTTCAAATTCCTCCAATTCTATGCAACCTGTGATGGCATAAGGCTTTACTATGGTCCTACATGGAAATACGAATCCAAAACCTTTTACCGGTGGAAGACTGAGAACGGTTATAAACTTGAGAATCAAATAAAGACTTTTCTTGACTCTGGGGAAGTGTTAAAGACTTTGGAGGATTACATCGCATTCTTAAGTATTGATGATGAGGTTAAGAAATATATCCTGAAACAGCATCAGCGAAGAACGATAAATAAAATCCTGGAAAGAATTTTGGCAACAGAGAAAAACAAAGGGCTTATCTGGCATACGCAAGGCGCTTACAAAACACTAACCATGATTGTCTCTGCAAAGAAGCTGAGAGAAACGCCAGAGTTGGAAAATCCCACTATATTAGTGGTTGTTGATAGAATTGAGCTTGAAGGGCAAATACACCAGAATTTCGAGGCTTTTGGATTTCCAAATGTCGTTCGGGCTAAGAGCAGAGAGCATCTGCGAACACTTCTCGCTTCCGACTACCGCGGGCTTATTATTACCATCATCCACAAGTTTGAAGGGATGCCAAAGCACATAAACGAAAGAAAGAACATTGTCGTTCTAATAGACGAAGCACATCGCAGTCAGGAAGGAGACCTTGGCAATTATATGCACGGTGCTCTGCCAAATGCCTTTTATTTTGGATTTACTGGCACACCCATTGACCGTGGGAAGATAGGAAGAGGAACTTTTGCCACTTTTGGTTATCCAGAAGAACCCTATCTTGATAAATATTCTATAGATGAGTCCATAGAGGATAAAACAACAGTGCCGCTTTACTATACCCTTACACCAACGGATTTGCACGTTGATAAAAACACGCTTGAAGAGGAATTCTTTAAAGTCGTGGAGGAAGAAGGCGCTGCGAGCATAGAGGGAGTTAACAAGATTATAGAGCGCGCAAAGAAGTTAAAGGCGGTTTTGAAATCTTACGACAGAATAGACAAAATTGCAGAACACATCGCAGAGCATTACAGAAAATTCATCGAACCTTTGGGCTTTAAAGCTTTCATCGTCGCTGTGGACAGGGAAGCCTGTGCATTGTATAAAGAGGCAGTAGACAAATATCTCCCACCCGAATACACGAGAGTGGTTTATACAGGCGACCATAGGGATGGCGAACTCTTAAAAAAATATCACATCAGCGAGGAAGAAGAGAAAACCATAAGAAAGGCTTTTAAGTCGGCAGAGGAAATGCCAAAAATCTTAATTGTTACCGAGAAGCTGCTAACTGGCTATGATGCCCCGATACTTTATGCGATGTATCTGGATAAGCCACTTAAAGACCATACGTTGCTACAGGCTATTGCAAGAGTAAACAGACCTTACGAAGGGAAAACATGTGGTATGGTTGTGGATTACATCGGCATTTTCGAAAATCTACAGCGAGCTCTTGCTTTCGATTCAAAGGATATTAGCAGGGGATTGCTCGACATTAAACTGTTAAAAAAGCGATTTGAGGATTGGATAAGGCAAGCGAAAGAGATTCTCAGCCAGGCAGATATTGAGGATGAAGAAAGGAGAGTAACCAATATTATAGACTTCTTCTTCGATGAAGAAAGAAGAACCGAATTTGTAAAGATATTCAAACAAATTCAGGAACTCTACGAGATTCTTTCACCTGATGAATTCCTACGCGATTATTTAAGGGACTATCAGTTGCTCCTTCAAGTTTACAAAATCATTTACAACGCATTTAATCCCGAAGCGGAGAAAAAAAAGATACATCGAGACATACTCAAGAAAACAGAGGAATTGATAAAAGGTAGCGTAGAACTGAAAAATATAGCGGATGCGCTGCCTGTGTATGAAATTAATAAAGACATAGCTAACCTGGTAAGGGCGGATAAATTATCAGAGCGGGTGAAAATAGCAAACTTGCGTAGAAGTCTGAACATTTACATAGATGAGAACAAAGAGAGCCAGCCGTTTTTGTTCTCCATCTCGGAAAAAATCGAAGAAATCATTAGCCAACTACGGGAACGGCAAAGAAGTGTCGAATCTGCTCTGAGTGACTTGGCAAAATTGGCAGAAGAGATTGCAGTATCGAAAGAAGAACAGGAAAGATCAGGGCTCTCTAAAGAGGAGTTCAGTATATTTTGGATTCTCAGGAGTTATGGAGTGGACAATCCAGAAGCGATGGCAAAGCGAATTTACAAAGCGATAGAGAAACATCAGGATTGGTTATATAACGATAAGATTGAAAGGAGGTTGAGAATGAGTCTTTACAGGGTGCTGCAAGCCCCAAAAGTGGGGGCAATAGAAAATACCACACCTTACACTACTCCTAAATTAACCGAGATGGTGAGTAACATCCTAAAAATGCACAGGATATTGGTCG
>QMVO01000394.1 GCA_003661125.1 Methanosarcinales archaeon | reverse complement strand
TGAGATGGCTCTTTCTTCTTTATGCGTTCGAATGTCTTCAGGACCTTTGGTGGGATGTTTCTCATATGGGTTAAAATATATGGGTTATATATTTAAATGATTTTCGGTTTTTACCCGGTTTAACTTACTTGGTTTTGGTAGAAGCCTTGCAGCGGGAGATAAAATTAAGAAAAATTGGCGATATTGTGCTTTCGGCGTGATTTGTGGCTACAAACACGTCAATTTTTGGCGCAACAGAGATGATTATGGGTTAAAAAGAAGAGCTACGGTTACTGAAGTAATATCAACGTCATGCGTAAGCGCAACCATATACGAATACCCCCATGGAACCGGAGGAATCTCTACCAGCGTCGTAAATTGCTTTAACTTTTCTCTCAACCTATCCAGATAGAATTCGCACAAAGGTTTCCTGTTATGCATCACTCCCTGATTTAGCAAATTACTAATCTTTTTGAAAATATCATCTTCTGAAAGGCAACTAATTCCAAATCCTCTTCCCTTCCAATCACAACGTCATACCCCTCTGAAGGGTCATACCACTCCCATGGTATCTTCATGAGTTGAAATGTTTCTTCCACCGCGTATTTATCAGGATATATTACGCCGATCATTTATCTCCGTCAATAAAAGTGCTCTTGATCGTTAAAAAAGTATGCTCTGCCAACTTCATGCCCTCTTCCCTCCAAAGTATTCAACCCATCTTCTCGTGTGACCAGACCTTGCATCTGCGAGGTAACATATCTTCAAGTCAAGTCACCTCCTCCATATTCTCCACACAATTTCAAAGCTTCTTCGTATAAATCTTCTCCAATCCAGACATCAGCATTTATTAACTCATCCAGAACTTCTCGCACATTGTTCAACAACCCCCTTTTCTTTGCCTCAATAATAGTTCCAATTGTTCCGCTTACTTTCAAGCCAAACATCCTTGCTATCCTGCGTCCCCTGTTCTCGTCAATAATCACCAGATCCGCATTTGCTTCACAGGCAAGCGCAATTACTTCTGCCTCACCTTTCCCTAACTCCAGTTGCAAAAACTTTTTGAGCTTCTCATCCCTTACTTCCTTTACTATTATCCATTCTGCTTTTGTAATCTCGAGACTTCCCTTTTTCCCTTTTCCTGAGATTGCAACTTCTTCATAGACCGCTTTAGGGATCACAATCCGGGTATAAATCTCTTTTAATATGTTTATTTTACTTATTTTAGCCAAAGCTATAAGAGGAGTGGAGTTTGCAATGATCAATCCCATTTCATTTCTTCTCCTCTCTCGCCTCTTCTATATTTTCAACGTCTTCTTTAAGCTCTTCTGCAGGATAATTGAATATTGAAACCTTGTTTTTTCCAAGTATCTCGCTAAAAGCCGTTTTAGAATAGCCGGCAAATTCCGCAGCCTGCCCTAAAGATAACTTCCCTTCTTCAAACATCTTCGTTGCCAGCCATACCTTTACCTTCTCTTTAAAGGTCTCTTCAGTTTCACGAAGTAGAAAGAGCAACTCCGATGGCATATCTATTTCCAATTTAGTTTTGCCCATTTCCCCCCCCTTCGCTACCTATTTTTAATCGTCTCTGTTCTCATCTAATAGTTCATTTTTATTAGTATTTAAAAACCTTTGTATGTTCTGCTATATCACCCCCAATGAGATGCTATAAGCGGATGAAAACCACTGAAAGCACCACAGAACCCATATTGCGTAACGTAATGTGCATGAACAATATCAGGCTTTATCTTTTTCATCAGCTTCCTGATTTTAAACGGTGCTAACAATAAAAAAGGCATCTTTTTGGAGATTTTGTGTACGTGCACACTCATCTTCGTGTACACCTCTTCCGGAATAGACGTATCTTCTTTCTTCGTATAGCTGAGCGTAATCAAATCTATCTCATGCCCCTTTGCAAAGTATTCAACCCCTCTTTTTGTGTGAATGGACCTTCTATATCTTCATGAGTTGAAACGCCTCTTCCACCGCATATTCATATTGATATATTACGCCGATCATTGAAATCCTCTATTTCAAAGCCCTCTATGTCTTCACCACCTCTGCCACCGCCGTGTGCCTGCCCGTTTGAACGATCAATCTCGGTTTCGAGACTTTCCTGCCAACGCATCTAAGCTTCTCTCCCTTTATCATCTCATCCATCTGGCTCAACCCACCCCTCTTCCCATAATTCTAACAGAACCCATCTGCGGATACCCCATCTTTTCCTTTTATATACGCTTTTATCTCTTCTTTTGCTTCTTCTCTCCCTATTTCCCTATACCTTATGACCTCCAAACCGCTTAGATAATCCGCATAAAATCTGATTGCATCTCGTATTGCATCTGCCTTTGAGCATCCAATTTTCAGAAAGCTTTCCCACCGCGCGGCTTCATCCCAAAAGTCAACGTAAACTAAGATAACACCCTTCGGATTATCTCAGGCGGGGGTAAATTATTTCTTATTGAAGAGCATATACACTAACCGGGGGGTTTCGGAAGTTACCAGTACCAATTTGGAATTACTGGCAACTTACCCAAAGAGGGATTCCCAAATCCTTCGCCCTTTT
>QMVO01000393.1 GCA_003661125.1 Methanosarcinales archaeon | reverse complement strand
GTCCAGAGCCGATAATACCCACTTTTTTGTCTTTTTCTGGTTCACAGGTTAAATCCCATTCTGGTTCGCTTTCGAAATCGGCAACAAACCTTTTGAGAGAATCTATTGCTACTGGTTCATCTAACTTAGCTCGTTCGCATTTATCTTCGCAGGGGTGAGTACATATTCTGCCGGTAATCCCAGGGAAAGGATTCTTCTCCCGTATCAGAGCCAGTGCTTCCTTGAATTTCCCATCCCTTATTAGGGCGATATAACCCTGAGCATTCACATGGATAGGGCAAGCTGCTCTACAGGGTGGGATACCAGCTTTTTCTATAGCAAATGCACTGGGAGTTGCCTGTTCGAAAAGCCTGTAGATAGCTTGACGGTCTCCTAAATTCTCATTGAAGAGGTCCGGTCTGGTAACGGGACATTCTTTGGCACAATCTCCACAGGCAGTGCATTTATCCAGGTCTACATATCGTGGGTGAACTATTATATCAGCCTGGAAATTTCCTGCGTTACCTCTAAGATTTTGAAGCTCTGCGTTGGTGATCAGTTCAATATTCCGGTGCCTTCCTGCCTCTACCAGCTTAGGTGATAATATACATATAGAGCAATCGTTGGTGGGAAATGTCTTGTCCAGCTGTGCCATCACCCCACCTATACCGATTTTTCGTTCTACTAAATAAACTTTAAAACCCTGTTCAGCTAAATCTAAGGCAGTTTGTACTCCACCGATACCCCCCCCGACAACTAATACTGCTCCTGGAGGTTGTTCTACACTTTTTTTATTCATCTGAGCTTTCCTTTCTCATTCCCGATTGTTAATGAAGATATGAGAAGAGTGGAGGGTGTCAATAAAAATTTATAGAGGCTGGTTTTGAAAGGCAATTATTCCCGGTGGCAAGGTTGAAACAAATACTTTATCTGCATAACCACGAGCATTTACAGACCTCTGAGTTTGTAAAACTCCTTAGGTGGTGTATTACCGTCCTTGGTAGTTCTAATGCATTGCAGAGTAGCATAATATAATGTTCCCGCAGAAGGTTATGATTAAATTTTCTCGCTGTCTATGAACTTAAGCCGTTTCCTAATAATCTTATTTTCTCGTTTTTCCGAAAAAACCCTTGCGATTTTTAGCGAAAGTCATATAATCATATCTAACAAAGAATCAAGCTTCGAGAGGAGAAACATGGCAAGAACAGTAAAACTGATGCCTCCGTTATCCGATGAGGATGTACTCACTTTACGAGCGGGGGATAAGGTGTTTATTACCGGCGTGATATACACCGCCCGGGATGCAGCTCATAAAAGGCTTATAGACCTGTTAGAAAAGGGTGAGGAATTACCTTTCGATATCCAGGGTGCTATAATCTATTATGTGGGGCCGGCTCCGCGGAAACCAGGACAGGCGATGAATTCAGCGGGACCTACCACCAGCTACAGGATGGATCCATATTCCCCGCCGCTTATCCAGGCAGGGCTTAAAGGTATGATAGGGAAAGGAGAGAGGGGGGAAGAAGTAGTCAAAGCGATGAGAAAGTATAAGGCGGTCTATCTGGCGGCTACCGGAGGAGCAGCAGCGTTAATTGCCAAATCCATAAAAGAAGCCGAGGTAATTGCATATCCGGAGCTGGGAGCCGAGGCAATCAGAAGACTGCGAGTAGAGAATTTCCCCTGTATCGTGGCACAAGATCCTCACGGCAATAATCTCTATAAACTGGGGAAAGAAAGATACAGAAAGGTCTGATATGGAAGAACCGAGGGTAATAGAGGTTTCCAAGCTCAACCCGAACTTTAAATATGAGGTAGCAAAAGCACCCGGCGGTGAGGGAATCCTGAAGTGCTTTGCCTGTGGAACCTGTACCGCCAGCTGTCCGGTAAGAGCAATTAACGACAAATATAATCCCCGCCGAATAATCCATATGGTGCTTCTGGGAATGCGCGAAGAGGTACTAAATTCGGAATTTATCTGGTTATGCGCAACTTGCTATGCCTGTCAAGAAAGATGTCCTCAAGGGGTGCGAATTACCGATATTATGTGTGCCCTTCAAAATATCGCTGCCAGAGAGGGCAAGGTGCATAACCTCTATCGTAACCAGCTGAAAGCCCTTGCCGATTTTGGAAGGCTATACGAAATCGACGATTATGACAATAAAAAGAGAAGAAAGAAAGAGTTGCCAGAGTTAATTTCTACTGGCGAGGAGATAACCAAACTAATTGAAAAAACCCATCTTTCGAAATATCTTTCGGAGATGATGTCAAAGGATAAGAAGGAAGAAGAATGAAGACTGCACTTTTCGTAGGTTGTACAATACCTAAACGAGCAATAGGCTATGAAATTTCCTCCAGGCAGGTTCTGGATGGTTTGGGAATTGAGTATCATGATGTTCAGGAATTCCTTTGTTGTGGATTCCCCTTAAAAGCTGCCTCTTTGGATGCTTCTTTATTTGTTGCCCTGAGAAATCTGGCTCTCGCCGAAATGTAGGGATATGACCGGATAATCGCTCTGTGTAATGGGTGTGCAGTTCAACTTGCCGAGGCTAATCATGAGGTTGACCATAATTC
>QMVO01000392.1 GCA_003661125.1 Methanosarcinales archaeon | reverse complement strand
TGAACCCGAACATAACATAGGGTTTTATATATAGTGAGTGAGGAATAGATAAGGGAAGAGGGGGGTAGAAGGCAAAGGTGATAGTGATGGTGACGGCGATGCAGAGCGAAGGTGCAGAAAGCGAGCGCGAAGGAACGATGGTGATGCGAACGGTGAAAAGCAAGACCAGCCGTGAGTTTCACACCTTGCCTTTTCCATCTGACGTGAATGAAGCGGAAGTTTTATATAACCCCTCACACCATTGAAAAAGTTAGGAGGTGAAGACGCAAAA
The DNA here is from genome assembly GCA_003661125.1 of Methanosarcinales archaeon. Classification (GTDB taxonomy): domain Archaea; phylum Halobacteriota; class Syntropharchaeia; order Alkanophagales; family Methanospirareceae; genus QMVO01. The sequence goes on along the minus strand of QMVO01000392.1, from coordinate 2,279 downwards.
AATGGATACGAGAACGAAAAGAGGTAAAGCGATAATAGGGCTTGCAATGGCTGCGGTAATGGTGGCTACGGTGTTCGCGGTGATGGTGCCGACGGTGAGTGCCGCTAACCCAGCAGTGAGAAAAGGTACACCCGGTTCGGGTATATTTGACACCATTTATCAGGGTGAGAAAATAAATGTTACAGTTCCTCCGGGGGATGTGAAATTTTACCTTGTAGATGACACGGAGACATTCAAATTCTTGGTACCTGCCAACACAACGAGAAGAGTAACTGCTACTATTGCACCCGAGGGGCATTATAACATGACCTGGACTGGAGGGAATAGATTCATAGACATTGTCGCACCAAGCTTGGAAATGAAAATTACTGATACAGCGGGAAATGACATTACATCAACGACTATCGGTAAAAATATAAGGATAAGCACGGCAAGCTTATCGTTACCAACTGATGATCAGGTGAAGGTGAAGCATAAAAAAGGAGAACACGTAGATACGGTGTTTAATGATACGGTAGCCAATCTGACTACCCATGATATAAGCACAAGTGGATGGGATGCCGGTGAGCATAAGCTGTGGATAGAGACCGTTGAGGATTTAGCATATGGATTGGATATAACCTCTGCTGAGGATACGATAACGCTGTACGAAGAAGAGATAAAGATAGAAGCAGAGAAGAAAGAACCAGTTATGTACGAGAAGATAAAAATCACTATCAGAGCTCCTCCAGGCCAATTGTTTAACTTCAGCACTAACAATGCCGAAAATGTAATAATGACCAGTGGGGAGAAGAACCCGTTGGGTTTAGGGGTTGGCGAAACGACCAACATGACAAATCTAACGAATCCAAAGATAGTCAAGTATGATGGTGACAGATACGGATTTAACGCAACGACAGATGAGAATGGAAAATATGCGTTCGTTGTGAAATTCACTGACGACAAAAAATACACGTTCAAGGTCTGGTTCGGAGCAAAAAAATATGATGATGTATCAGGGAAGTATCGAGCAAAGGTAGATATAGATGTCAGCAAGGCAACAGTCGTATTTGATGTTCCTTCAAGCGTAGTAAGAGGAGAAACAGTTACAATTAAAGGAACAGCTCCAAAGGCGAAGTGGCTTGCTATTTCTGTGGATGACAAGATAATAGATGGACATGTAACGGTGACAAATGGAGAATTTGAAGTTGATTGGGAAACTGCTGACTACGTAGTAGGAACGTATACGATTGAAGGATTCATAGAAAAATCGTCACCTGATGGTGATGACTATACAGAGGGTGAAAGCGTTAAAGGTGTTTCCAGTGATGGGCATGCTTCGATAAGAGTGATTTCCAAAGGACTCACAGCGGAACAGCCGAGAAATGTCGTTGCGTTAGGAGATGACTACACGGTGAAAGGCACAGCAACAGGTGTAGATTATATTGACATCATAATCATAGGTCCTAAAGGATGCACAGGCACTCCCAATTTTGAAGATACCGAGACAGCTCTTGAAAATGGACTTTACTATAAGAGAGGTTCTGTAACTGACAATGAGTTCAAGGAAGATATAACAATACCGGAGGGTGCAAGGACAGGAATGTACACGGTCCTGGTTCTCAGTGTAGGCGATGATGAATACTGGGGTGGAAGTGGCAAAACTGAGGAGGAACTTAAGGATTGGCTTACAGGCTCCGGAATCGAAGTGAACAAGACAGGAAGAAATGTTGACCAGATTATGAGTATAATAGCCCGATATACCTATGAAGACAGTGGATCGGACGATTTGATGGTAAAACTATCATTTAATACCGAATCACCCTACGTCAGGTTCGATCCAGTAGCGCCAGTGGGAGTTGGCAAGCCTCTGAACGTTTCAGGTGTAACGAACAGATACGACGCCTCTATTACGATATCAACAATTGCGGGGCCCGTAACTCTGCCTTCGGCGATTGTTGATGTGGAGTGGCCAACTGCGGATGAAGGTGTGTTCAATGCGACAATAGATACTACGGATGCGGTTCCGGGCACATACACCTTAGAGGCAGACGATGGAGATGGGCATACGGATACGGTAACGGTGGAGATATTAACGGTAGCGCCAACGCCGACACCAACGGCTACGCCAACTGCAACACCGACAGCAACAGCAACCGCGACGATACCGCCAACCACAACACCGACAGCAACGCCAACCGCAACGGCAACACCCGCGCCAACACCGACACCACCGGCACCGGGCTTCGAAGGGGTGTTCGCTATTGCAGGCTTGCTCGCAATCGCATACCTCGTGCTGA
>QMVO01000391.1 GCA_003661125.1 Methanosarcinales archaeon | reverse complement strand
TAGGGAAGGATCATCAACTGATTGTGAGGAAATATGACGCTCAGGAAGAAGTTGTATTCTTCATCACCGGCGTGATGGGGGTTTTTGGCTTTCAGTTTTTGACATGCCCTCGCTGCCGCGGCAGCTCTGTGGTGGCCATCAGCTATGTAAAGTTCCTTGACGCGTCTTGAAAACCAATCTTCGATCTTTCGGATCAAGCTGTCATCGGTAACCATCCAAACCGTGTGCCGCACACCGTTTTCGTCCACGAAATCGTATTCAGGGATCTCTTTAGTGGACATCATGATGAGTGTATCCAACTCTGGGATGGACCTGTACATCAGGAAAACGGGACCGGTGTTCGCTCCAACTGTCAGCACATGGCACGTACGATCGTCTTCCTTATCTTGTCTTGTGAGTTCATGCTTTTTTATCTTTCCCTCCAAATATTCTTCTACAGAAGCGCAGGCAACTAATCCCACTTGCCGGTGCTCGCCCATTTGTTGAGCATACACATAGAACCTGGGAGAATCGTCTTGAATGAGGATCCCTTCATTCAGGAAGCGGTTCAGCGTATCCCGGGCTCGCACGTGCACTGTAGGATCGCTGGGATCAAGGCGGGGTTTTCGAGCCACCTCAGCTCTCACCACGTGGAGAAAGCTGTAAGGATTCCCTTTGGTAAGACGAAGAACGTCATCTTCACTGACCACATCGTATGGTGGACACGCGACCTTTTCTGCGAGCTCTCTTTTCGGTCTAACGGCCTTGAAGGGCTTGACCCTCATCTCCCTTTCCCTCCTTCTGAAAAATGCTTTTTCATCAGTACTTCTTGTAGTTCCATCATCGTTTGTTCTTCTTTAGGATCTTCATGATTGTACCCACATAGATGCAGCACGCCGTGAATCAGATTGAAGATCAGCTCGTACATGTACGAGTGGCCGTACTCCTGAGCCTGACACTCCACCGTTTCCAACGAGATGACGATTTCTCCCACCAAATCTTCGTCTTCATAGACAAAAGAGAGAACATCAGTGGGTTTGTCTATCTTTCGAAATTCGCGGTTTAACTTGTGTATCACTCGATCGTTTGTTAGCACTACGTTGATTTGGCGCTTGTCTTTGGGGCGGAGCTCTTCAATAACGCTTTCTGTTACACTCGAAACCGTTTTCAAGAGTTCTTCAGGTATCTCCACTCCCATTACTATCACGTTCGTTCGCAATTACCGGGCTCCCCTTTCTTTCGAGGTCAGGATAACTGACCCTTTCATGGTACATATTGCTGAGCGTCTTTGTGAAGGCTTCCACTATCAGTTCCAGATCCTTCAAAGTCAAACCGGACTCATCCAGTTCCCGTTCGTTGTAGATCGTGTTGACGATGTCTCCCACTACCTCTCGTATTCTGCTGGGTCGAGGCTTTTCAATACTTCTCACCGCGGCTTCCACGCTGTCTGCCAACATTATGATTCCACTCTCTTTGAATTGTGGCTTTATACCAGGGTAGCGGAATTCCGATTCGTTCACGTTTGAGTCCAGCTCACGGGCTTTGTGAAGAAAGTAGAGTTTTGGTCTCGTACCATGATGCTGGACAACGACGTCTTCGATCAGAAGTGGTAATCTATATTTTTTGGCCAGCTCTACACCGTATTTGACGTGCTCGTTAAGAACCAAGTTGCTGACCCATGGTGAAAGCTTTTCGTGAGGATTCTCCCTTCCTGATTGGTTTTCAGTGAAATACTCGGGACGCCTCACTTTCCCTATGTCATGATAATATGAGGCTGTTCGCGCCAGTACAGGATTCGCACCGATACTTTCAGCGGCCATCTCCGCGATGTTCGCCATCATAACGCTGTGGAAGTAGGTGCCGGGGGCCTTCATAGAAAGCAATTTCAGTAATGGATGACTGAGATTACCGAGCTCCGTCAGTCCTATGTTGCTGTAAATTCTGCTTGCCAGTTCGACATAGGGTAGAAGCCCTACTAAAATTACCGAACAGGCAAGGGGATTAGCAACAGCGAACAGAAACTCTCGGAACGCTGGCCCCAACCCCATTCCGAGACGGTTAAGAACGTACCAACCCGTGTTTACCAGAGACATGTAAAGCGCCATTTTGGCCACTGTTGAACGGTAAAATACGTTGCGTAGTAAGAAAGCTGTCAGCACGCCCACACCTACCAACCATGCGAAGCTTCGGATGGACATGCCGGCAACGTAAGCCATCACGATGCTGTGATAGACGGCACTGGAAGCACCGATTCTTGGCCCAAAAAGGAGCGTTATAAGCCCAATACCAAGGAAAGTAGGCACACCTGCGAGTCCTAAATAGTTGTAAGCCAGGACATAAAGGAACACGTCAAAAAGTACAAGTAGGTAAAGCGTCAGGCGATAAGAAAGATGGAGTGAAAACAGCTTGTTATTTCTCATAGGGTATTCAAGAAAAACGAAGGACGCCAAGTAGGATACGAGGAGGAGCTCTACGAAATACGGACTTGGACGCATGCGGGGAACCAACGTGATCAACGCCACCAAAGCTGGGAATGTTATAACTGCCACGAGAACGGATGGTACTTGTATATTC
>QMVO01000390.1 GCA_003661125.1 Methanosarcinales archaeon | reverse complement strand
CTCTGCTCAACCTCTGCATTTACTTCTTTCAAGATTTTTATGATTTCTTCTTTATTCTTCTTTCTCAATTGTCCTCCAGGCTCCTCTTTTTTCACCCTGACCACCTCTCCAGAGTAATTTGTCTCTCTTCACCAATAACGGCAGGTGCCTTAAGCAACAACCCCTGTATCATCATCTTCTCCTTATCTCCCGAAGGTAACAATTCCGACAATGCCTGCACCGTCTCCCAGAACACGGGATTGTTAAGATAACCCGTACTACCCAAAAAAATTTCCAGTTCTTTTCCCCTTTCCGCATGCCAGAGCAGACATGCCTTATGCAATGCATCAATCAAAATCATCGGATGCCTATCCTTTATTTCCTCTATCTTTCTATCCTGCGGTGACAGCACTTTTATTTTACCGCCGGATTTCTGAACTACATTCCCTTTACCCCATATTTTCTCCAGTTCCACGCCAACCGCTTGTGATAATATCCTCGCATCATCGTATTCTATCTCCTGCCCGTTGTATGTCCATCGCCATAAGATGTAGAACCTCGTTACCGGGTCAATATGTTCGAGTTTTATGCCCTTTAAAATCCTGCCCAATGCGTATTCAGTAACATACCTTTTGACATGTTCGAGCAGTTCAGAGGCTTTCAGCTCCTCGCCGCTCAGTTTCTTTACTTTCGCATATTTGCCATATATCTCCACCGCAGGACCAATGGCAGAGATAAAGAAATCAGCACCTTTTATACCTTCTGACCAGAAATAATCTAATCTCTCTCAAATTCTTTCTTCAAGGTCTTTTCTTACGTCTTTGAAATATGCTTCCTGATTTCCCTCTCGCTTGCGACAGGTGAGGAAGAAGGATGAAGCAAGAACAGCAGATTCCCTAGCTCTAAGACGACCACCTCTTTCAGTATGGATTGGCCATGATGAAGTTGGTACAAGTCCTGCATTTACAAGAGCATTTACAAGAGTTTCCCAAGCTTCTGTGGATGTATGGGCAAAAATAATATTAGCAAATCCATTATCTTTTAATTTCCTGTTTATCTCCAAAAATGCCGTACTCATCATCATGGTATAGAAGTGTTTAGCTTTTTCATTGTCATTTTCATGCCTCATAGGTTCTTGTATGATTTCTTCAGATTTAGGTGTCAATGGAGTTGCAAACAAATCTCCGAACAAATCTCCTATCATTCTCTTTAGCCATATATAAAATAAATCAGACAAATCGGAATAAGGTACGTTATCATAATAAGGTGGATCAGTAATTATTGCATCAAAATAGTTATCAGGATATGGCAGAGATGTTGCTGATCCTTGGAGCACTTTTCCTACCTGCAAAAAGTTACGCCACCTATCAATAACTTTGACATTTTTGTCAATAGCTTTCACCCAACCTGGCCCCTCTATATGGAACGGATTTGATTCAATATAATCCCAAACCATTGGCAGAGCTTGCCTTCCAAAAGTATTAGAGACACCTCTACCTCCAGTTGGATTTAACACACAGAGTGTTGTTCCAAAGCCAATCAATCTGTCAATACCCAATGCATGATATAGTGTCACAACTCTCGCATACTCCTTTTCATATCCTTCCTCGATCATCCTTCTATACGCTTCCTTGACTTTTTCCACAAAAGTGATAAGTGCGAGAAGTTGTCGCTCGTTGAAAAGTTCGCCCCATGTCTGATTTAAAGTATATCTCTGCGCATCAATCCCATAAGTTCCTATTGGCGGCATTGGTTCATCCGGGATAGCAGGGTAATCACCATCCCAATTCTCTACTTTTTCTTCTAAAGCTTTCGTCGCCGCTTCAAAGATTTTTATGTCTTTTCTATTTGCTATCCGGTATCTCTTTCCTTTTTTCTTGGAATTGTGCAAAACAACACAAATCATCCTTTGTCCCAATCCAATACTTCTTGCGATTTTTTGTATTTCACTTGATTTATGCGTGCTGTTACAAATTTGACAGACAAAAGCACCTCTTGAGCGAGATGTCGGCTTTGTCCCTTTGCCTGGGTCAAACCCCTCAATCCTCTTCCCCTCAATTATCTCAAAATCCACTCTCTTATTCACCTTATCAATAACAGGCTTCAGATAAATCGAATCTTTCCATATAATTTTACCTTCGCTGTCTGTCTTCTTCCTGAGCCAGAACTGTCTCATCAAAGGTATCTCAGCACTGCAAGTAGGATTCTGGCATTTGATTGTGCGAGCCCAGATATAGCCCACGGGAATCCACTTATCGCCTTCTTCTTCACCACCTGAAAAATATCCTTCCACGGTTTCTTCGGGATAGAACCTGCCAAGCTCTTTCTTCGCCTCGTCAAGAACCCATTTCCCCCAGCTCTCAACATCCTCTACCAACTTCTTACCGTATTTTTGCGGGTATTCAAGCGTGGCTTTCAAAATCAATACCGCTACGGGATTCAATTCAACTGCATGAGATTCGCATCCCAATCGAAGTGCCTCCAGTGATATAGAGCCACCACCTGCGAAACAATCAAGAACTTTTGGCGGTTCGCCTCCATTCGCATCTAAAATATCTTTTCGGGCTTTGCTCAAT
>QMVO01000389.1 GCA_003661125.1 Methanosarcinales archaeon | reverse complement strand
GATGTACTGCGGCACGGAGATGATGGTGGCGTGGACTTCCGTGCTGGGGCTTGTGGCAGCGGGGACCGTCGCCGATTGGCGGCGCGTGCGGTACGTCGCGGCCGTCGTCGTCGGCGCGGCCGCGCTGGTGCTGTTGGCGCGCCCGTCGCTGCATACACCGCTCGTTTCGCAGTACAAGATGCTCTCCTACGTGCTGGACATGCCGGAGACGAAAGTTATCCACCACGACGAGGGCCCGCTCGGGCGCATCGACGTGGTCGAAGGCCCGGCGATTCATCACGCGCCGGGGCTTAGCCTTGCCTGGATGGAGCAGATCCCCCCGCACGTGCTGCTGATTATCGACGGTGACGCCGCGACGGCTGTGTACGATGCCCCCCGTCGCGAGGATTGGGCGTTCCTGGACTACACTACCGGTGCAGCCCCGTATTGTCTTCGCCGCGCCGCAAGCGTCTGCGTGGTCGGCGCAGGCGGAGGGTCGGATATCGCCCTGGCGAAATATCACGGTGCCAAGCGCGTCGTCGCGCTGGAGATGAACGGCCAGGTGATAAGCGCCATGGAAGGTCCGCTCGCCGAGAGGGGTGGACGCATCTACCAGGCGCCGGGTGTGGAGGTCATCCACGCCGAGGCGCGGGGATTCTTCTCGGCCACTCACGAACGCTTCGACGTCATTCAGCTTCCGGAGGCGGGCGCGTTTGGTGCTTCGGGAGCGGGGCTTTACGCCGCGCAGGAGTCATACCTCTACACGGTGGAGTCGGTCTCGCGAATGCTCGACGCCCTCACCGACGACGGTGTGCTGTGCATGACGCAGTGGGCGCGAACGCCGCCCCGCGCGGGCCTGCGAGCGCTGGACCTGGTCGCCGAAGCGCTTCGGTCGAAGGGGCTTTCGCCGGCGCCTCGCCTGGCGATGATCAGAAGCTGGGCTACGGTGACCGTGCTGGCCTCGAAATCCCCGCTGCGGGACGCCCAGACGTCAGCCTTGCGCCGCTTCTGCGAGGCAAGGAGCTTCGACCTGTGCTACCTGCCGTCAATGACAGGCGAGGAGGCCAACCGCTTCCACGTGCTCGACCGCGCGTACTACTTCGAGGGCGCCGAAGCGCTGCTTTCGAAGGGACGCGAGGCGTACCTTCGCGATTATCTCTTCGAGGTAGAAGCCCCCACGGACGACAAACCCTATTTCCAGCACTTCTTTCGCTTCAAGAGCCTGCCCGTCATTCGCGAGCAGCTTGGCGGGCGATTTCGGACGTCGCTGGAGCTGGGGTATCTCATGCTGCTTGCTTCGCTGGCGCAGGGGGTAGCCGTCGCGGCGGTGCTGATACTGCTTCCCCTGGCGCCGTTCATGAAGGATCTCCGTCGCGCGCCTTCGAAGGCGGCTACCTTCGCGTACGTCCTGCTGCTGGGGGTTGGGTTCATGCTGCTGGAGATGGGTTTCCTTCAGAAGTTGATACTGTACCTGGCGCGTCCGATCTATTCGGCGGCTGTCGTCATCGCGGCGTTCCTTGTGTTCGCCGGTGTGGGCAGTGAGCTAAGCCGGCGCTGGCGGGCGTCGGCGCGGCGGGTGGCTTCGGTTGCGGCGCTGGTGGTGGTCGTCTCGGGAACGACGTTGGCGCTGTTTCTGGATGACTGGCTTGCGCTGACCCAATCGTTGCCGCTTTGGACCCGGATGCTGGTGGCGGCGCTTACGATTGCCCCGCCGGCCGTCGCGATGGGGCACATGTTTCCGTCGGCCCTTCGGCTGATAAGCTCGGCCTCGCCGGCGCTGGTTCCGTGGGCGTGGGGAATCAACGGGTTCGCGTCGGTGGTGGCGACTGTTTCGGCGCCGCTTCTGGCGATGTACGTGGGCTTTCGGTTCGTTGTGTTCGCGGCGCTGGGGTGCTACTTTCTCGCCGGGCTTCTTGCTCGCGTGCTTCCAGGCCCGAAACCTGGAGCGGCAATTGGAGGGACCAGCCGCGAGCGAGAGGGACCATGAGACCCGTCTAACTCCCTCGCGGGCTTTCGCCGGTGAGCGCGCGCGGATACCATGTGCGGCGCCCCATGGACACTGAGCAAGTCCGGGACATTATGAGCGGCCGGCGGCGAGGCGTCGGCGCAGCTGCGCTTCGCGCCGCAGCCGCCGTGGCGTCCTGCCCTTACGCCGCCGCGATGCGCCTGCGACGGTGGGCATATCGAAAGGGCGTCCTGTCAAGCAGGTCCGCCCGCGCCGGCGTGATCTGCGTCGGCAACATCACCACCGGTGGAACGGGCAAGACCCCCATGGTCGCATGGGTTGTGGATCGCCTGGCGCAAGCGGGCAAGACCCCCGCCATCCTCACGCGCGGGTATAGGTCCGCCGAGGGCGGGTCGGACGAAGCCGCACTGTTGAAGCGCCTCACGGGCGCCGCCGTGGTGGTCAACCCCGACCGCGCCGCCGGCGCGAAGCAGGCTCTCGCCGGCGGCGCCGACGTGCTGGTGATGGACGACGGCTTCCAGCACCTGCGCCTTCGGCGCGACCTGGACGTGGTGCTCATCGACGCGACGAATCCGTTCGGTTTCGGCCGCTGCCTTCCGCGCGGGATGCTGCGCGAGCCCCGCT
>QMVO01000388.1 GCA_003661125.1 Methanosarcinales archaeon | reverse complement strand
TTCTTAAAGAAGGCACTTGAAGTGCTGACAGAAAAGATCAAAGCGTTGGAAAAGGCTGACTGAAGGTGAAAATCTGACACTGTTGAAGGTTCTAATACTCGCGACCTTGTCTCTCGCTTTTTCGGCAGTGTGTCTTCTTTTCGTGTTCCCAGGAAATGAGTATTACATATTGGTTCGCGAGGGTGCCCCGAACTTCGATCTCTCATCACCTTATGTTGCGTGGTGGCAGATGTTTGTAAATCGGCTGAAAATGGAAAGCTTTCTTGGCCGAGTTTTCAGTGTTTACGCGAAAAAAGGCTTCTCAACGCTCTTTGTGGACTGCGAGGGAGATAAGCTGCTAATCCGGGCACCTACCAGAGATCTGTTCTACGATCTTTACAGTTACGTATCGGTTTACAAAGGCAGTACGGTGGAAATAGTCACCAAGAGTGTGAGGACGGCCGTGCGCGTCATCGCCTCAAGCGAAGAAGCTGATTTTGGTAACATCGTGGTCTTCTACCAACCAAGTTTTGCGTTGGTGGATATCGAAACAGTAGAGGATGTGAACGACTTAGGATACGATACCAACGTCGTCGAGGTAGAAGTGGTCGACCAAGCGTTTTTAGAATTGCTGATGAACGTAGCTGAGCGGGGTACGTACGTTGTCGTGATAGCTCCGAAAGAACTCTTCAACCGGATCAGAGCTTTTTGCCAAGCGTTGGGTTATGGAGAAATCCCGGCGGAGTTCGTTTTGAAAGGAGTGAACGAATCGGTTGGAGTTGATCTTTAGGGCGATTTTCCATCCCAAAAGTATCAGATCGCGTTCTCACGTTGACAGCATCTTGTGCTTGTTAATGATCATTTTAGTCCAAATCATCTCCTTTTGGCCGCTTTTTGCGGGTTCTGTTATGTGGTGGAAGATCTTGTTGCTGTGGATAACCCTGGTGCCTCTCTATGTCTATGGGGTAGCTGGAGTATATCTCTTGTTTGTGAACGTCAAGGATGCAGGGGAGTTCGTGTCAACATTCCCAGCTGTCATGGTGCCCTATTTCTTCTTTTCCCCTCTCTACATGATCACTGGAAACTTGTGGTCATCTTTCCCACTGGCCATCTGGTCTGGCTATCTCGAGCTTCTCGTCGTTGCCAGTAGGGGAAAAAGTAAAGATCTTTGGTTGAAAATCATCGTCTTCAAGTTTGCCAGAATAGGGCTTTTCTTCCTGGTGATGTCAAGATGAGAAGGCTTTCTGAAAGATTCGCCACGTTCGTCATGAGTAATTGGAAGTTGATCTTGGCTTTTTACGTTCCACTGCTCTTGATTTCAGTGTTTTTCACTCTCCAACTCGGTGTAGATCCAGAACTCACAAAAGTCTTGGAAAAGGACGATCCTGTTTTGAAGGAATACCTGGATTTCCAGCGATATGCAGCCGGGCAAGAAACGCTCGCGCTCGTTGTGAAAACAGGTGGTAAGCTCAATACACTCATCCCAAGGATGTTCCACGTAATCGAAAAGTTGCAAAAAAGTGACGTGGTAGAACAGATCGTGAGCACGGGAGCACCTGAAAGCTTACGTTTCTACGGGCTGTTTGCCCTTTCCTCTCAGCAGCTTGAAGAAATAGTGCAGCGTATTGAAGGGTTATCAATTTCTTTGAGTCGCTTGAATCCCTTCGATTTCAACACAGTGCGATTGCTTGGAAATGCCATCAATGCACTGGATTCAGCAAGAATCTTTCTCGATATCGATGGCGATAACCTCATGAAACATCTCATGATCTCCCCCGATCGAGAGATTCTGGTGATCACGATCATACCAACCGGGCAAATAACCGATATGGAGCACGTTTCACGTGTCGTCAAGGAGTTCCACAGGATTGCGCAAGAAGAGTTGGGTCAAGATTACGAGTGGGGTTTTACCGGGAGTTATGCTAGTACTTATGATGGTCAGAAGCAACTCTACAGAGATTTTTTCGTGACCAGCGCCGTTTCACTTGGTATGGTGATATTTCTCTTCCTTGTGGGGTACGGGAACTTGATCTTGACAGGGCTGGTGCTTGTTGTTGTGGGTAGTGCCATGTTCTTCACGTTGGCTTTGGCCCGTCTTCTCTTTGGTTCGCTGAACGTGGTTACGACCTTTGTGAATGCCATCACCCTTGGGTTAGGCATAGACTTCTCGATTCACGTCCTCACTCACATCCACGAAGAGTACAAGCAACATAGAGCAGCCGGATCGGCCGTATGGAATGGTTTAGTTTCGATCATCAGTCCTCTATTCATAGGCGCGTTGACAACGGGAACAGTTTTTGGACTTTTCGTGCTGGTCGGATCTCCTGCACTGGTTGAACTGGGGATTGTGAGTGCCCTTGGCATAGGTGTTTTCTTCACGATGAGCGTTACACTTTTGCCTTCGCTCTTCATGTTGGCTCGAAAACGCTTCGATGGTTTGAAATTTGGGTCCAGCGGGAAAATTTACTATCTGCTTGCCAAGCATGTGCCGAGCTTTGGAAGAATCTTCACTGTTTTCGTCCTCATAGCGGCAGGATACGCCTCCTATGCCGGCATTCGAAATTATATGGATTTTTCTTACACACCTCCAGGGTTCAGC
>QMVO01000387.1 GCA_003661125.1 Methanosarcinales archaeon | reverse complement strand
TTTTTGATATAGTTGAAGATGATAATCAAGTCATAATTACGACGCATAGTTTGGAGGCTGCGAGAACAATAGCGGGTATAAACGAGGAAAAAACGGCGATTTATCTTACCTCGCTGGAAAAGGGCGCTCTAAAAACTAAGAAGCTTACGTTAAAGGAGATAGAGGAGTTCAGCGAAGCTGGAATTGATGTGAGGGTTGCAGAGCCATTATTGCTATGAAACTCTATCCGTTAGAACCGAGCAGCAGATTAGCGACGAATGTTGAAGGAATATCTAAGAAGACCAAGATGGATGTTCTTATTAAAGGGTTCTACTCTAAGTAGACTTAAGTATATTTAAGTCCACAAAGAGCTGGGGCTTCATCATATCTTACAGCGACCTCACGAGTTCATCAGCCGCCTTCCACTCCGCCCCCGTCTGGGTGAACCCGCCCATGACATTCTCATCGAACCATCGGACATCGTGGGGAAGACCCTCCATCTTTAGGTATATATTCACCGGTGCGTTCAACTGCTTATTAATTGTCAATCCGCATCTTTTACACTCGAACTTCTCCCCTTTCAGGTCTCTATTCACGCACCCACACCTAGAGCAGTCTTTCGAGGTATAATGCGGATCGACTAAGTCCGCTGTACTTTTATACTCGGTGAATTTAACTATTTTACTCCAATCTGTGTATCCCAATTCCCTATTCCACTTCTTTCGCCCTCTCTTATACATCCCCGCTTTATTCAAATCCTCAAATCCGTGTTTATAGCCCAGTTTGGATATTACATTCGTCAACTGATGGATGAAGAGCGAAACTCGATTCTGTTCCCTTTTTGAATATTTCCGCTTCAGCCTTTTCCCGCGCGCAGCCTCTTTGCTGCTATTCTATTAATCCTCCTCCTCTTATTATCATAAGCGATGTGGATGGTAAAGAGTTTTTTTAAACTCACTCGTATCCAGCCCAAAACGGTGAGAAGCCATCCAAACTGTATTTGTTCAAATCCCATCCGATTTTACACCCGCCATTCTCTCTCGCTTCCACCTCTATTGGTAAGTAAATATGCGTCAGTGTCAATATGGGCTCTCCAATCCGACCGTTTAACTTGAAATAGCGCTTTGATAAATCGATATAAACGTACTCTCGCGGCTTTATCGTTATCCTCAAACGCTCCCCTTCTCGTTTCATCAACGTCTGCTTCACCCTCACAAAAGGTCTTTTCACAACCGGACACCTTATCTTTCGCTTACCTTTGTTGTAGTTCTTTTTCCAGCTGCGCATGATGGAGAAAGCGGTTTTCAGTGCGGAATCCACCCAATGCGCAGCATATTCCTAATCTTTGAGATATTTATCCCGTAGCGCACGCTTGAATGCGTTATCCTTCCGATAGTTCGGGAACAGGCGTTTCTGTTTCTTACCCGGTATCCGCCACTCTTTCCATTCGATAGTGCTTCAAATATCTCTGATCATGGCGTTAAGGATGGCAAGATAAGTGTAGAGAAACGCTTTTATATTCAGATTATGCCTGAGCGAGAATGTTTTTAACATTCTTAACCACCTCCTTCTGTTTATGGGAGCGCATACCGTAGAGTTTACCTGAGAAGTGCGCGATTATCGTTATTAAATCCTTCATCATCTCTTCCTGCGGCGATTTATAAGCATCTCCATTTATTACTTCTATCTCAGTTCCGAAAGATGAGCAAAAATCTTCCGCTCATCCCCCTAAACTATCGGGAACAAAATATGTCCCTCTACCTCTCCTTCTTAAATCTCTTCTTCGAGGTCAATCTTGATTGATTCCTTTCTCTGTGTATCCATACGACGAAATGCGGGGATGAACGTAGTTCTTTTGCTTTCTTCACCGCCGCCACTGCTCCTCGCACGCATTCACGCATACATCCGTTAGGCGATGTGTTTCCAACGAAATAGAGGCTGTGAAGCGGCACCTCTGAAAGTTTTCTTATCCTCTTTTCCAGAATACCCATGCCTATGCAACATGGAGGTCCTATATCACTTTGACCCCCATCGGCATCCACAACAGCCACTTTTAGCCCTTGTTCATAAAACCTGATTGCAATAGAAGTTACGGTGCAAGTCTTTCCCACATCCACACCGCCGAGCATTAACAGGGTTAACTGCTTTTGCCCTTGTCTTATCTCTTTTTTCACTTCTTCAATAGCCTTGAAGCTCATTTTTAGATACATAAAAGGGATTTCTAATCTTAATAAAAGAGCGAGATAAGAAGGAAGTTGGATCACAGAACTTTCTTTTCACTTCTTCATGGCCGGAGGTTGTAATATCTATCCACAGTTCTTTTATCAATTTTACCCTTCCATCTTTTGATATTGCCGATTCAAAAAGTTCAGCACCTACAATCTCCCTGTATTTTTCATCTTTAATTGCACTCATTGAAGTTGAGGGATTTATCACAAGAACCATGGGTAGATCTCCGGGATTTTTCTCTAGCACCTTCGGAGTTGTGAGTATTCTCCATATTCGATAAAGATCATTTATTTCAGATTGTCCTAAACCAATTATAGTACCACTTAAATCACTTAATTCTCTACCATTGTCAGGAGTGAAGTTTAGCTCTAT
>QMVO01000386.1 GCA_003661125.1 Methanosarcinales archaeon | reverse complement strand
TCTTTTCGCTATATAAGACATGTAAAAAGGGTCGAGCGGAATACAGTGTCCGCCAATGCCGGGTCCCGGATAGAAAGGCATAAACCCATAAGGCTTTGTTTTTGCAGCATCTATAACTTCCCATACATTGATATCCATTTTTTCGAATATTAACGCCAATTCATTCACAAGTGCGATATTGACATTCCTAAAGATGTTCTCCACCATTTTTACCGCTTCCGCGGTCTTGGCATCTCTAACCTCAACAACTTTTTCAATTATGCTTCCATAAAGCATAGCTGCTATCTCCGTGCACTCTTTGTTTATTCCTCCGACAACCTTGGGTATCTTTTCGGTCGTATACGTTTTATTTCCAGGATCTATTCTTTCAGGCGAATATGCCACACCAAAATCAATACCCGCTTTCAATCCACTTCTCCCTAAAATTGGAATTACGACCTCTTCTGTCGTCCCAGGATATGTTGTGCTCTCTAAAATTACGAATTGACTTTTTCTTAAAATCATGGCAATGGCTTCACACGCACTTTTTATATATCTTAAATCTGGCTCTTTTTCCGCTGTTAATGGAGTCGGGACGCAGATTATAATAAAATCGCATTTTTTGAGTTCTTTATGATCTACTGTCGGATGAAAAGATTTGTTCAAGTATTTCTTAATCATATCATCGCTTACATCGAGTATATGTGATTTGCCGTTCAAAAAATTATTAACGGTCTTCTCATTTATATCATATCCAACCACGTCAAACTTCTTCGCAAACGCAATTGCGAGTGGCAATCCCGTATAGCCCAATCCGATGATCCCAATTCTCGCGGTTTTATCTTTAATTTTCATTAGTAGGTCTTTCATATTTTCTTAACCTCTTTAACAACTTCAAATGCTTCTGCATATCTTACATTTATCTGATAACCACGATACATCGCCCTTCCTTTCACGCCATATAGCCACCATTCACCATTCATTGCAACTTGTGATTCATGTGCCATAATCGCATCTATTTTTGTATCAATTACTTCTGAAATGTCCACAAACGACTGCGTTCTAAATCCGTATGGCACAATTCCACCGGGAATCGTCTGCTCATACATGTATAGTGAGCAATTATTTTTCCTTGTTGCTGCGATTACAGCATTTGCTACTGCAACATGATCCTGATGGGAATCATGGTTCCAGTGAGTATAAACAATGTCAGGAGAATACTCTTGGATAACTTCATCCAATCTGCGTACGAGTTCACGACTGAATATCATCCTATTAGGGTCTATATCCAATATTAGTAATTCCGCACCTAATATTTCTGCTGCATTCTCCGCTTCTTTTTGCCTAATGTTTTTTTTATTTGGTATTGTAGCTATAACCATAATCACGTCATGTTTATTTTTTGAGTATCTTGCGATAGTCCCCCCCATTCCAACTTCTATATCGTCTGGATGTGCACCAAAAGCTAGTACTCTCATAATCTCATCACCTTACCTTTTTCATCCAAAATAACTTCTTCGTAATATCTTACCATTGTTATCTCTTTTATTTCTGGAATTTCGATCTTTTCACCATTCGCAATCTTTATGATAAGTTCAGGAAAGTTTAACCCTGCATATGTAGCCATGATTGTACCACCACCCATCCTCGGATTAACTTCTGTTAATTTTGGCTCACCTTTCTTATCGCATTTCATTTGCATGCATGAAGGTCCCTTTATCCGTAGATATTCTGCTATACGTAAACATTCTTCCTGTATTGCTCTATCTAAAATTATCTTGCCCTTAAAGCTTATACCTGCTTTCACTTCAACTCGCTCTCTGGGAATAGCTATCAAGGCATTTCCGTCAAGGTCAGATAATACATCAATAGTGTACTCTTTGCTAGGAAGATATTCTTGGATTAACATATCATTATATCTTGATAATATCATCCGTAACTCGTTTTCATCATGGCAAATAAATACGTTTCTGCTCCCCTTTCCAAAGATTGGTTTGACAATACATGGAAAAGTATCTATCTCAGAAGGGTTGGTAGTTGTATAAGGTAAATTAAACTTGCCCTTTAGTTTATAATAAAATTTTTCTTTATTTAAGCAGGTTTCAATAACCTTATAATCGCTTATAACAGAAATAACACCATTATTTTCCAGAACTTTTTTGTTCTTTGAATACGGAACTATGTCAAAGCCAGAAGTTGGCAATATTATCTTTATCTGCTCCTTTTCTATAATTCCCATTGCTTCTCGAAAAAATGAAGGATCGTTTGCAGATGGCACAACATATCCTTTATCCGCTAAGTAAAGACCTGCAGAAAGCATATCTGCATCTGTAGATACTATCTTTCCCTGAAACTTGCACATTCTCAGGGATTTTATTGCTCCAATACCCGCCGCACCACCTGCACCCGGTATCAATACATTTTGTTTATCCATTCCCATTCCTCGTCTAATTTCTGCATTGTTGGTAATTCACTTATACTGTGCGCATCGCTTCCTATAATAATCTTTGCTCCTTTACTTAGTGCCAATTTTATAAAATTTATGTCGGGTAGATTATATTTTAAGTTTCTCTCTATTAAAACATCATTCTCTATGCAAACATTGATTATTTTATTCAAATCAT
>QMVO01000385.1 GCA_003661125.1 Methanosarcinales archaeon | reverse complement strand
TGCCGTCCCGGTCTATGTCCCATCTGGGATAGACATAGAAGTTGGCGTTGCTGATATCATCCCCGGTGTTACCGGCAGCGTCGTGAGCAACGACCTTGACCAGGTATTTCGTTGACGGCTCGCTGGGCAGACTCCACGAATACAGGCCATCGTTGCCTTCTCCAGTGGCGACGAGCACCCAGTTCAGCCCCTCATCGGTCGAGTAGTAGATGTCGACAGAGGCCACGCCTACGTTGTCTGTTGCGACCCAGGTGATGTCATGCTGTGTCCCCATCTCCCACTTCTCTCCACCGTTCGGCGAGATCAGCGTCACTACTGGTTTCTCTGTGTCAGAGACGCCGATATTCCAAGGTCCCGTCCATACATAACCACCTTCGGCGTTGTTCCCGGCAGCATCCCTGCTTCGCATGCTGAGGTACCACACACCATCGCTCAAAGGTGAACTGGTTGTGGAGGCGACCTTCGCGTAGTCATGGCCCGTGGGGTCCGCGGGAGCATCCTGACTCCAGAGGTACCAGTAGCCATCGACGCCACTCAGATTGTCTGCGGCCCCACTCCATTCGACATAGATGGTGTCGTCTGTGGTATCCCCTGGCGGAGGGTCAGAAGAGTAGCTGGTGGGATTGGAGGGCGGGGTGGTGTCCAAATACCAGGCGTCGCAGTAGGCCCAGTCTTCGCCGTCATTGCCCGCAACATCCCTGCTGCGCAGGCTCAAGTACCACGTGCCGTCGGCCAAAGGTGGGCTGGTTACGGAGTTGAGGCTGGTATAGTCGCAGCCCGTGGGGTCGGCTGGCGTATCCTGGCTCCAGCGGTACCAGTAGCCATCAATGCCACTCAAGTCATCTGTGGCCCCACTCCATTCCACGTATATGGTGTTGTCTTGGGTCCAGCTTCCCGAAGCCGGGTCTGAGGCATAATTCGTGGGATTGGTCGGCCGGACTGTGTCAATCTTGAAGTCATGGTGGCCGTAGGCTCCGATGTTTCCTGCATTGTCCTTGGCTCTCACGTAGAAAACGTGGGTTCCGTCCGGCTGTGCGGGCACGGTGACCGAACGCAGGGTGGTCCATGTCTCGGAACCACTGTCGACCTTCCAGTAGTAGCCGGCAATACCGCTAGCGTCACTTGGTTCAGGCCAGGTAAAGGTGGGCGTGTTGTCATTGCTCCAGCCGCTCACCCCATCATCGGGAGAGGGGGGAGGAGGTGGGTCTGAGTCCAGGTACGTTGCCAGGAACTCATTCCAGTGAGTGTCAGCCGGGAAATCCAGGTTCTCGTAATCCGAATCGTACTTCGATTCCTCATCCGGGAAGTATATGGACAATCCGTGGGCGTGATCTACTGATACGTCACCTGAACCCGTGTGATGTCTCTCTGCTATGACAGCGCTACTGATTGCATTCATGACGTTCTGGGCGCTAGTGCGCAGCGCCGCCGGAAGAGACGTGTCGTCATAGACATTCTGTGCCAGATGGTAGAAGTCAATGATTCTCCCGTATTGGCCGCCGGAGGGGCCTTCGTACGATTCTGTAGCGTCTCTGGCACTGTGTATCTCCGATTGATGCGAGGCCAGACTGTCCTCCAAGTCATAGGCGAAGTCACTAACGGCAACCGCAAGCGCGTCCATTTGCGCCAGGTCCATGGCAGACCAAGTGTGGGATTCGTCCAGCATGTGCGCCGTCAGGTTATCCATAGTGTTGTTGACCACGTATTGGGCAACATCCGACGCGCTTGTGTGGCTTTCCAGGTAACCGATAATGTCGTCGAAATTCCAGACTATTCCCTCGTCACCGTACGCCCACCCGGTCTTCTCTGAACCTACCAGGTAGTCGGCATAGTCCCCAACCTGGTGGCACACGGCAAGGTTGGCCATGAGACAGTCTGCAAATCCAACAATGTCCAACCTTTGACCGCCAAGAGCACCTGCCAATGCATCTCCAATCTCCAACATAGTCAAATAGTCGCCACCAGAGGTGTCGTCCCAGCAGGCACCCTCCCAGGCAGCCCCGTGATCCCAGATGACCAGGAAGGTATGGTCTGCGGGGTAGCCATCAATTGCCCAGGAGACAAAGTCCCTCAATGTCTCCCCGTTCCCCATATTCTCCTCACTGTCAAGCCACGAAGGGTACAATTCTGTCGAACTCCCCCCTTCGACATAGTAGAGGTGCGTATCTCCGAAGGCTGAATCATCTTTCAGAACGACAACGTTTACGGAACTGCTGGAACCAACTGCTTCCATTTCGCCAAAGTCAATGTCTCCGTAGTCGTCCAGATTGTTGTCGCCATCCAGGTAGACCATGAATGTCCAGTCTTTTCCACATATGGCCGAGAAGGGTTCGGATCGTTCGTTATTGCCCTCGTTGGACTCGGTGATGTCTGAATCGGCATCGACTACCACCTTCATGGTATGCGGGTCACAGTCCGAGGGCCAGGTGTAAGGAAAGAAAGTTGTGTAGGTGCTGCCGGCGGCCAGCCCGTCCTTGTCATAATATGAGATGTAGCTATCGTCGAAGTATCTCTTCACCCTGAAGGTGCCAACAGCATCCGCATCGCCTATGTTCTTGATCCTGGCATAGAGATTGACGGGGTCACCGGGATAGAAGTCCGCTGG
>QMVO01000384.1 GCA_003661125.1 Methanosarcinales archaeon | reverse complement strand
TGATCTCTTCCACGTTTAAGCTTAATATCTCCTCAGGTATGGCATGCATAAAATTGTAAATGAAAATAGCTTTATTTAAAATTTTCGGTTTTGTTTTGTCCCACAGGATATTGAGCAATTACGGTAAAATGCTCGTTAAGAAGGTGGAGATAGCACAAGTCATGCCATGCATCGCAGACCCTGCGAAGATAAGGGTGATTGCGAAAGCAGACCATCGGCTTGAGGAAGTCCTGCCTTTCCTCGACAAGGTCATACCGACCGCACTCTACTCGGAGAGGGCAGGCTTCTTAACATACAAGCGAGGGCTCAGCATCATCACTTTGCATGCCTTCGGCGAGATTGCAATGACGCAGATAACGGACAATGAGGAAGCTGTGAAGATACTGAATGAAATAAAAGATAAGATTAACGATACGTGGGCGCGAAGAGCGGATTTGTATGCATACCTACCGAAGACGAACTGCGGAGAATGTGGCGAGAAGCCGTGCATGGCTTTCGCTATGAAGGTTCTCAACGAAGGTAAGAAACTCAGCGATTGCACTGTTCTCGCGGAGGATAAATACAGGGGTGCGAGGGATACGTTGGTCTCTTTGCTCGAATCCGCGGGATATGAAGTATAGGAGTAAAAATAAATTATATGCTTATAGCCTAACATTACGAGTTTTATAGGCTACGCTAATATGAATTTACGTCATATCGCAATCTAAGGGGCATTACTCATCCATAACCAGCTAAAAGCTTTATATGTAGCCCATATATGGACTACACAAGAAACCTCATTGTAAACAGCCTTTGGCACCACGGTATGAAAGATTTCAATTACATTGAAACACTCCACTTCGGAAAGATGAATAATTGGTCCAGTATTTAAGACCGCTTTTCTCTTCTCTTCACTCATTTACCGTAAAGTCCCCATTCCGCATCCTTCAAAAGTTTCTCTTCCTCCTTTGTGTATCTTATCTCTCGTATTAATCTTCTGATGGCGTCTCTGATTGCTTCGTCTCTGTCTGCATAGAGACCTTCTTTTATCAATTTTTCCACTTCCTCCAACAGTTTTGGAGTAAGTTTCGCTTGTATAATTTCCAATTTTATCGCCTCCTCAAAAGATATGCTACCGTCAACAATCCTGCAATTGTGAATGCCGCTTCAAAGCTTGGTATCCATGGCTGCTTTTCTATTGGTGTCTCACCTACTGGTGGTTTTACAGGCGATGGTTTACCTACGTTTAATGCGTAAATGTCAGTCATCTCGCCTCCGTATTCACGAATTGCATAAGCTATCTTGCTTCCATCAAGACTCCACATTGGTAAAGTAGTATCAAAGTCCATTATTCCTGCCGGTACTGTTAGTTGCCTCTGGTTGCTTCCATCTGAGTTCATTACCCAAAGATCATCTAACACGGAAAAACGCTATCCTTTTACCATTAGGACTCCAACTCCCAGAAAATAGACTATCTGATGAGAGAGTTAATCGCTTCCGATTACTACCATCAGAGTTCACAACAAAAATCCCATAATGTTGATATGCTATTTTACTTCTGTCAGGGCTCCATACCAGCCCATAAACCGTGGTTAATTGCTTTAGATTGTCACCATCTAAATCTATTGACCAAATGCTATAATTATGATCCACTACTTGTGGTCCAACAAAAAATATCTTCTTTCCATCGGCACTCCAAACTGGTTGTCCCCCTCCATACCCAGAAGTTAGGAATCGAACATTGCTACCATCAGAATTTATAATATAAATTCCAGGAAGAGCTATCTTACCTCCATCCGGGCTCCAGTCCATTGATCCGACACCAATTCCATGTGGGAATTGCTCGGAAAATGTTAATTGTTTTTCATTGCTACCATTCGAGTTTATTACAAAAAGATGTAAATTTTCGGTTCGTTTTTCACCTACATATGTCATGAAAAATATCTTCTTTTTATCAGGGCTTGCAAAACAGCACCATCTCTTGTAGTTAGTTGATTTTTATTACTTCCATCAGTATTTATTATCCAAATGCCTCCTTCCTTCTCTGACCAGTAGGCTATCTTTTCCCAATCAGGACTGAGAGAGGGATGCCTCCCCTCGATAGAGATTAGCTTTGTAAAGCCATCACCCCTCAATAGCTGCTCCAACAGAAGCCATAGCTGCCATAAACAGCATAACTAAAATACCAAAGACAAGCCCTCTACTCATCAGGCGATTCACCAAACTATTTTTATTTCGATTCCTATTTTCCGGCATTTTTATTACTTATACAAATATTTTTTACTACATTTATAATATCTTACTTTTTCTTCCCTATTAAAGCCCCAGCCTCGCCACCTCGGATTGAAATCCGAGGCATCCATGCGCCTAAGGTCGTCTCCATGTTTCATACTCACTTCGATTTTCAGGTTTGGTTGTTTTTCAAGCCGAGAATGTGTAGTTACGCAAACTTGCGCCATCCATCGTCAAGGTTTGATCTTTGTAACAGATGTTATTTTTTTGACCCTTCTAGTGTCATGTCAATTTAATTAAGTTACATAATACTTAGACAACTTTTCATCAGCATCCTGTTTTGTAAATTTCCATTCAATTTTCTCTTTTCGCCGATTCCTTTCCTTTTCCCAGGCTG
>QMVO01000383.1 GCA_003661125.1 Methanosarcinales archaeon | reverse complement strand
TATTTGCTCAATATTAAGTGGTAAAGTAAAATATAAAATCATGCATATTACCCAAATTTGCACATACTGCTCTCTCAGCCATTTTCAGTTTTTGGATTCCACCTTTTATTGAGCAGGTTCGTTAATGAAAAATCCTCCTTTCCCTTTCATTTTCATTTCCCCTTTCTTTTTCAGAGGTGGTTTAGATTAGAAAGAAAAAACGAGGAATTTATTTGTCTTCTAACTTGCCACCCAGTCATAAAAACGCTTTGAAGCGTATCAACATTTCTCATCGCCTCAGCAAAAGCACTTTCTCTGCTACTGCCAATCCCTATTCCCGTGGCTATCGGTTCGCCACGCCTTACAATTCTGCCGGTCTCTGGGATATCCACTATTCCACCCCTATCTAAATTTTCTACCACTATTCCTTCTTGCTTCGCAAACACAATTGCCTTTGCGACATATCTTTTTGCCTCCACTCTTTCATTGAATATGTCCTCTTTTACTGCTTTCACATGTGCATCTACCAAATTTAAACCCGTAGAAAGTTCCACTGTGTCCAGACTCCCTTGAAAGCGTGGATTCACTTCTATTACGAAAGGTTCATCATCAGTAACAACAAAATCAACACCGTTTGAGCCCACCAACCCTAATGCATGCGTTAATTCCGCTGCTATTTCACTTATCCGCTCCGAATCTGAACATTCAAACGGAGAGATGTTCCCGCAATAGACAAAAGGTCCGGGAGCGCAAAGCGAATTCAAACCTATCAACTGCTCATTCACGGATACCGAAACCGCCTCCTTTTTTGTAGCGATGAGTGATACCGAGGCAGAAGTTCCTTTTATATATTCCTGGAATAGAAATTCCGGCAATTGTTTAGCCCATCGAATTAACTCCTTTTCATGGGTATAAAAGAAATTAGCAGTTCCTCCTCCGCCGTAAGCAGGCTTGGCTACCACAGGATAGTGAAAGTGCTTCGCCTTTTCTTCTCCTTCTGCTATTTCTCTGCCGGTATAAGCAAGAGGGTGTGGGATACCTAAATCGTCCAATCGTGATGAAAGCCACGCTTTATTCGATACCTCTTTTGTGAGTTCCGGTGCGTTTCCCAGTATCTTCTTTTTCCTATCCTCAACGTTTAAAAAATCAAAATCTGCTCTCTCGAAACCCGACCCTATAATTATGCCATCTATCTTCTCTTTAAGCAATTTGACATCAGCTTGAAGCTGAAATGGGTTCAAACGGAAATGCCTTTTGGCACATCTTTTCGTATCCACATCGCCAAAGGCATCGGCGGCATACATCTCATAGCCCGCTCTGCTCCCTGAGCATACGATATGCCTGACGGAATATCCTACTGCCAATATTTTTCTTATTTGATGCATTTTTGTCTCTGGATTTTACTTGTTTGCAACCTCAATAGCCTGTGTTGATCACAACTCAACCGCAAACAACTGCTCAAAGTTCCGCTCTATTTCATCTTCTGCTACCTGCACGTCAATCTTCCGTTGTCTCGCAATCTCTTCATACACCACGCTTACGTGCTGTGGAACATTCCTTTCTTCCTCGGTAGGCGAGAGATAGGGTGCATCCGTCTCGGTAAGTAACTGCGAAATAGGTATTCTCTTCGCCACCTTCTTCATGCTCTTGCTCTTCGCTATTGATGTAGGTAGAGAGATGTAATATCCTTCTTCGCATATCTGCTCCGCAAGCTGCGGCTTTCCCGTGAAACAATGAAAAACTGCTTCCCTTACATCTTCATCCAAGATGATCTTCAAACCTTCTTCTATTGCATCGCTACCTGTGCCTCGCAAATGAAGCACAACCGGCAAATCAAGCTCCTTCGCCAAACCAAGAAACTCCTCAAATATCTCCTTCATTCTCCTTATCTTTAGCGGGTCTCTTATCCAGTGATAGTCAAGTCCCACCTCACCAATGCCCACGATTTTTCGCTTGTTATCACTTATAAATTCCTCATACTCCCCTATCTCCTGGTCTGTTCTCTCCGCTACATGTATCGGATGTAGCCCGAGGGTAACGAAAACAAAGCCTTCATGCATCTCCGCAAGCTCTAACGCATGTCTCGCATCTTCAGGCTCTACGCCACTCGTCACCACACACTTTAGCACTTTCTTCGCATCCTCTATTACTTGCTCCCGATCCGCCTCGTATTCCTTAAACGTCAAATGACAATGTATGTCTATGATTTCAATCACCACCCAATTATTTTGTTTATTCTTCTTTATTTTTATTGCGTACTTATTCCCTTATCTTCCTCCCCGTAATGTACAAAAATACATCCTCTAAACTCGGTTTCCTCAAATTCACTGACTTTATCTCTATTCCCTCTCGCTGCGCAACCTTCATTATCGCAGGAATTCTCAGGTCCCCCCTCTCCATCTTCAACGTTACAAAATCATCGTGTCTTCTGAAATCAATAACAAAATCAAGCTTTTTGAAAATATCTGTATTGCAATCTCTGGCGTTCATTTCCAAACTCACCAAATCTGAGCCTATCAAATCCTTCAGGTTCTTTGGTGTGTCAAGAGCAATTATCTTCCCCTGGTCCATAATTCCTACGCGTTCACAAAGATAATCCGCTTCTTCCATGTGATGTGTGGTCAATACAATC
>QMVO01000382.1 GCA_003661125.1 Methanosarcinales archaeon | reverse complement strand
GTTATAATAGAAAATGGAGTGCCCGGCAGTGTCAACCGAGCCAAAAACTTGCTCGAAGGTGTTGTGCCCCTCTGCGAGCTTTTTCGGTACTGAAATGAAGTTCCATTTCTTATAGAGGCGTATGGAAGAGGGCGTAATTGCGGGAAGTATTTTCACTGTTGCTTCATCTGTATTGCCATCACCATCGTCTGCCATCACTGTGTAAATACCTGCCACCGCATTTGTAGTATCAAATGTAGCCTTGAACGTGCCGTGTTCTACTCTAACGAGCTGTGGTGTGAGCTCTACCGGACCTTTTACTGTGACGATTATCGTATGTCCCTCGGCACGGTTTGATGTCCCAGTTACAACCAGTGGCTCACCCACTGCTACGCTCGCTACCGGGTTCAATGTTACCGTTGGCGTTTCTACACGCAGGTACGTCCGCCATGCCAGGTCATCACTGCCAACGGCACCGAACGTGGCATCCTGAATAATATCGAAAATTTCGTCCTGCGTCTTTCCACCGAGTGTATAATCACCCAATGCTCTTTCAATGCTATCGTATCCCGCTTTGCCATACTTACTATCCGACCCTGGACTGAGCACAATCACGAGATACTTGCCCGTATCTGCATTGACATCCACACTTATCTTCTTTGTGAATGTATAATCCGTTTCTGAGACTGGAACAGAGGCGTGATATATATTTGTTATTTCCCCAGATGGGCCGGTTGTCACTAGCGCATCACCAGTTGAACCGGTGATTATAGACCCGCTACTGCCCTTTGGCGCTATTATAAGTATATCCACTTCCTTTGTGCCTTTAGCCTCGCCAGTGATTGTGAAATCGTCTCCCCGTGATATATTCTCTGCTGATACCTCAGCAGTTAACTTACCCCTGGTCAGTAAGATTGCAGTTGAACCGTCGTCACTCTCACATGGCCTGATGGAATCAGGATAGGAGGATGCTTTCGGTCTATCAATATATGCCTTCAGGGTTACGGAACCCGGTACTTTAAATTCCGGTATATTATCCGCTGCAGTGTCTATATCCTGACTGAACTCACCATTCTCATCTATCGTCAGATGGTCCAGCTTGGGATACACATGATCCTCCACGGCTATGGTGACAAAATGTCCTGTATTGGCAGCCCCCTTTATCGTGAATCTCTGCCCGATGATGACCGTATGGGGCACATCAAAGGTGACTGCTTTCTCACTCACTGATATATCTACGGTGTCATAATCGCCTTTACAGACACCACTGGTAACCTCCACTTTTATTGTATACGAGCCAGTCTCGTCGAATTCTACTGCATAATATCTTATTCCATCCGCATCTATTGTGTCACTGAAGTTGTGATATTGCGTATTCCACTTGCTCGAGCTACTGGCAGGGGTATCATAGATACCAGGACTGAAAATTACATGATTGTTTGGGCCAGTGACGATTATATTGTCCCCTTGCACACCCTTTACAGTCAGCTTCACCGTCTCGCTCTCTATGCAACTGGTCTTATCTGCTTCTATGGATATCTCACCTTTCCTTATCTCCAGACTCTTCTGAACACTCTGCGCATCCAGTCCACATGCGTGCTCGGATTTAGTCTTCACCTGGAACGTATAGTCACCTATCTCCCATCCATTGGTGTTGATTCCCACTGATTTGTCACCGTATGTCTGTTTCAAATAGCTCACGGTTATGTTTGTAAATTGCTGGTTATTTACCGAATCATACTTTATTCGCCCGTCAGGACCAACTATAACAAGGTCTACTCTATCCGCATCCAGGAGATTTATACCACTGACATCCAGCCAGAAATTCTTAGTTCCTGCTGCAATAGACGATACCTCTTTATCTCCAACTTTCAATTTCAATGGTATTTTGGGCTCTTTGACTGAAAGACTTGTTGAAACAGTCCCATCAGTCACTCTTAGGGTAAGCGATGGGCCCCAATCGATGTTGTGCGCCTTACCGTCAGACCACGGTCCTGCATAATGATACCAGTTTCCATCATCAAACTTCTGTATCGTAACTTTGGAGGGGTCACTCCAGAAATTTGGTTCACCTGTCCCATTAAACTGCACATTCTGCCCTACCAGTACTGTCTCACTGAGACCCGCACCGATGTGATTGAAATTATCACCTGTGCTTACTGCCATTACTATTACCGGTGGCATAACTGCGAACACGGCACCGATGATAATAGCAGCCATAGCAAACCCTGTTACCACTTTTACTCTATTCTTAGTATCCATTTTTGCGTTCTCACCTCCTAACTTTTGAAAAGCGAAAAGCGCACTGTCCTTCGCTGTTATATATGCTCTTAGTAGATATAAGTTTTATGTTTTTGGATTTGGATTCGTGCGAAATGAAGGGAAATTTTTTTATGTTAATATTATACGTGAAACCCTCTATGCAGACCATATCGTCTCGCGATACCTATCACCTCGCGATATTCACCCATCGTTATCCACCTGCTCAGCTCCTTATACTCGTATGCCTTATACACAGGTCGGTATTGCGCCATTATATTCACGTATGAGTCCTTTGATATCTCGGTAGCAATGAACTTCATAACAGCTTCAGAGCCCGCCAGTCCGTTCGGTAGCACCAGATGCCGTATCAGCAGTCC
>QMVO01000381.1 GCA_003661125.1 Methanosarcinales archaeon | reverse complement strand
TCGAACATTCTCATGATCGCCTCACGGGCTTTAGTTGCAGTACTCTCGGGGACTTTGACCGAGTATCTCTCGTCTCTGAGAGCCAGATAGAGCTTCTCGAGGGTGTTTATCTTCATGTTAACACAGATGGCGTCCTCATAGGCGGGTATAAACTCCTTCTCAGGGTTCTCTCTCCTGAGCCTGTGTAGAAGACCTACCTCCGTGGCGATGATGAATTCCCTGTCCTTAGAGCTCTTAACGAATCGACTCATCTGAGAGGTGCTTCCAACATAGTCAGCAATACTCCAAACCTCAGGCCGGCACTCGGGGTGAGCCATGAGAACGGCCCCTGGGTACTCTTCCTTGACCTTCAAAACATCCTCCTTGAGAAAGAGGACATGGGTCGGACAGAATCCACTTTCGGGTACAGGTATAACGGTTTTACCTGTCTTCTCAGCCACATAGCGGGCTAGATTACAGTCAGGTCCGAATAGGACTGTATCGGAGTCTAGGGCTTCAAGAATTTCAACGGCGTTCGCTGATGTACAACACACATCACATTCCGCTTTCGTCTCAGCTAGAGTATTTACATAGAGGACCAGCGGGACCTTTGGATATCTCTTCCTGTATTCCCTGAGGGTATCTATCTGTAGCATGGCGGCCATGGGGCACCTCGCCCCCAGAGAAGGAATTAAGACCTTCTTATCAGGGTTTAGAACGGCGGCCGTCTCCGCCATGAAGTCCACCGCCGAGAATAGGATGATCTCGGCGTCCACCTCCATAGCCTCTCTACTTAAGCCGACGCTGTCACCTACATAGTCGGCTACCTCTTGGATCTCAGCCCTCTGGTAGTTGTGAGCCAGGACGACTGCCCTTTTCTCACGTTTCAAAGCATTAATCTTGTCTATAAGCGCCCTATGGGATCTCATTTTCCCCTTTAGGAGTGGGGGAGGGTGAAGCCGTATAAACCTTTCTAGGATGGTTTACCCATCTCCAAGCTCATATCTAATGCCTTAGCTGAGTGTGTTAGATATCCTAGAGAAATCACGTGTACGCCGGTTGAGGCGTATTCGAGGATATTATGGGGGGTTATGCCTCCAGAGGCCTCCAGAATGATCTTCTCATAGAATCCCTCCTCCCTAAGACGTTCGACGACGACCCTAATCTCATCAGGCTTCATATTATCTAACATGATTATGTCGGCACCGCTCCTAGCGGCCTCTAGAGCCTCCTTGAGGGTTTGGACTTCGACCTCGATCTTCTTGGTGAAGCTGACCCTCTCTCTCACCCTTTTAACGGCCTCGGAGATGGAGCCGACTAATGCGATGTGGTTATCCTTTATGATCACGGCGTCATCCAATCTGAGTCTGTGTGTGTCTCCACCCCCGATCATAACCGATTTCTTATCGAGGAGTCTTAACCCTGGAGCCGTCTTCCGGGTTGCTGCAACCCTGACGTTTAGACCCGCCTCCTTGATCTTATCCACGAGTCTCCTCGTCTCTGTGGCTATGCCGCTCATCCTCATCAATATGTTTAAAACCGTCCTCTCTGCCATCAATATCTTCCTCGCTTCCCCCCTGACCTCCATAATCACATCCCCCGGTTTAGCAGCCTCACCATCACATACTTTAGCCTCGGCCTCGATGCCCAGTTGCCTAAACAGGGCCTCCGCCTCCTCAACGCCGGCAATCACTCCCTCTCCCTTAACAACTATGAAGCCCCTCGCCTTCAAGCCTCTCGGTATCAAGAGATCCGACGTCAGATCTCCGAAGCCCACGTCTTCATCCAGGAACTTCATCAACCGGTCGATCCCTGGGAGGACCAGATCAGCCACCTCCTTTATTGATCTGCTCAGCCAAGGATTTAAGGCTGAGCATCGTTTGAAAAAGGTTAAATCAAGGAATCAAAGACTCCATGAGTAGAGGTAGGTCGAAGGAGGTTCGACTACGGCTGATTCTCAGGTTAAGATCATGGGCGTGGCTATTATCGGCTGTGGGGCGATAGGGAGCTATCTGGCCAGATCACTTGACAAGGGCATTATCGAGGATTTAGAGGTCAAGGTCCTCTACGATAAAGATTTGGAGAGGGCTAGGAGTCTGAGTTCCTCCCTAAATTGTAGGCCCAGGATCGCTGAGACCCTCCAAGATGTCACATGTTCCAAGGATGTAAGCCTCGTCATCGAGGCGGCTAGTCAAGAGGCTGTCAGGAGTTATGCCCTAGAGATACTCGAATCCGGTAAAAGCCTGATGATCATGAGCGTGGGGGCCTTAGCAGATCCGGATCTTTTCAGGAGACTTAAGAAGATGGCGGAGACTAAAGGTGTCCGGCTATACATTCCCTCAGGGGCCATAGCGGGTTTAGATGCTGTTAAGGCCGCTGGTATGGCTGGGATATCCCGTGTAACTCTTACATCTAGGAAGCCTCTAAGGGTTTTTGAGGGGAACCCCTATATCAAGTCTAAGGGTATAGACCTCTCTCGCCTTGAGGAGCCCATCGTCATCTATGAGGGGTCCGCCTCTGAGGCATGTAGGCTCTTCCCCTTCTCCATAAATGTCGCGGCGACCTTGAGCTTGGCCTCCATAGGGCCGGAGAGGGTTAGAGTTAGGATAATAGCTGACCCTCGGGCGCAAGGTAACATACATGAGGTC
>QMVO01000380.1 GCA_003661125.1 Methanosarcinales archaeon | reverse complement strand
TGAAAGGTGAGGCAATTACTTCTTCCATAATTCAAACATGTATGACTTTTTTATCTAAGGATTTTCGTTTGATTTGAAAGGATAAAATGAAGAAAGTCATACTTTATGTACAATAAAAAAGTTGAAAAATGAAGGGCATTATTGATACCTGTTTCCTGGCGGACTGGGTGAATTATAAAAGAAGGGACATCTTGAAACATGTTTTTGACGAAGTCATTTTGCTGAGCGAAATCGAAAAGTTAATTAAAGAATTGGAAGTAAGAAGAACTGAGAAAGAAACTGATTCAGCATCAGAATTATGAGGGGGAAAAATGCTTGAAGAATATATCGGCAAAGTTGTAGAAAAAGAGGACCTAACCGCAGAAGAAGCAGAGAATGCAATGCGAACGATGATGAGTGGAAAAGCTGGTAATATACAGACCGCAGCTTTTTTAGCTTCTTTAAGGGTGAAAGGCGAGACAGAGGAAGAAATAGCGGCTTTCGCACGCGTTATGCGTGACCTCGCATTGAAAATCAACCCGAACGTGGAAAAGAGCGTAGATGTATGCGGGACAGGTGGCGATGTGATAAAAACATTCAACATCTCTACCACTGCCGCTTTCATCACTGCTTGCGTGGTTCCCGTGGCGAAGCATGGTAACAGGTCGGTAACGTCAAAATGCGGTAGTGCAGACGTAATAGAGGAATTAGGCGTGAATCTGGCTTTGCCGCCTCAAAAGATAGAGGAATGCATCGAGAAAATAGGCATTGGGTTCATGTTTGCGCCGCTGCACCATCAAGCGATGAAGAACGTGATGGAAGTACGGCAGAAGCTGGGAATGAGGACCGTTTTCAATATCCTGGGTCCGTTAACAAATCCTGCAAATGCAACGCATCAGCTTATTGGCGTTTACGATGCCGAGCTTACGGAGCTCATAGCAAAAGTGCTTCGCATCTTAGGGCTGAAAAAGGCGCTGGTGGTGCATGGAGAACCCAGAGTGGATGAAGTCTCAGTATGTGGGAAGA
The DNA here is from genome assembly GCA_003661125.1 of Methanosarcinales archaeon. Classification (GTDB taxonomy): domain Archaea; phylum Halobacteriota; class Syntropharchaeia; order Alkanophagales; family Methanospirareceae; genus QMVO01. The sequence continues at coordinate 1,627 of QMVO01000380.1, read as the reverse complement.
CAAAAGTATCGCAATTGAGTAATAGAGAGATAAGGACGTATTTCATAAAACCTGAGGATTTTGGTGTGGAAAGGGCTTTGCCTGATAAAATTGTGGGCGGCGATAGAAAAGAGAGTGCGAAAATATTGAGGGATATTTTGAGTTGCAAAGAGGAAGGAGCGAAACAGGATGTTGTTTTACTGAATGCCGGAGCGGCTATTTTCGCAGCCGATGAAGCGAGAAGCATAGGAGAAGGATTTGAAATTGCGAGGGATGTGTTAGAAAGCGGACAGGCGGCAGAGAAGTTGAGGGAGTTCGTCAGGTTTGCGAAGTGAAAATGATTTGACATGCGTCTCCTTATATAATCCTCTGGCAGAATAAAACCCTTTCAGAGAAATTTAAACTTAGAGCGCCTTAGCTATGGGTTATATCTCGATTTTCACTTACGACAATGAGCCCCATAATATCGTATCATCTTAAATTGTCTCTCTGGAAGTACTGTATTATCTCTATGATGGCCTGTGATCCGTTCGATACTCCGTATCCCGTTCTTTTCTACCAGATGCTTGCAAATATCGGTTATTTCGCTCTCGGACAATTGTTTCCGATATAACGGTGTGCCCTTTGTCTCCATAAAATAGGTCTTGCAATCCTGCAATAAAATCTACTTACCACTTTTAATAATATCTTTCCCCATGTCTTTTAGATAATAACGACATTTAGGGTTCTGACAAACAACCTCAATTTTTCCTCTAGAAATAAACTGTTTTGATACAAGGGTTAAAAAAAAAGCCCCAAAAGCTGGACAACCCCCAGCAACGTTGGAAGAGCGGTTCCTAAACTTATGGTAAAAAGACATGACAATGCTTTTGGGTTTCTCATCACTTATGCCCTTTTGTTTTGGATTAATCATATTCTTTACCTCTTTTTTCCTCCATTGTAAGCCAGAAGACTTTCTCCCTGTATTTAACTTTCTTTATTTTTCCGCTTTCCTCCAGCCTCGTTAAGCTGTCGTGAACACCTCTTTCCTCTACATCGAATTTTTTAAGCGTTTCTATAACCTGCTCCTCGCGCATTGGATGCCGCTTTATTATTGCTAATATTGCGTCTTCGGGGTTTGTGAATCTCTCGATAGAAAAATCTCCCGTCTCCTCGGCGGTAATATCCACTACATTAACATCACTGAGAATCGCATGTGCTAATGCGATGCTCTCTTTATCAGGAGGCACAGCCCACGGTTCCGCAGGGGGTCTTATCGGGACATTTATATACGTTCGGTTGGGCTCTAAGGGGCTAATCCGGCTTTTTATCGCTTCTAATTCCTCTGTTGAGTCATTGAGCCCCTTTACCAGCATGACTTCTACCCATATCTCACCGTTATATTCTTGCCTGAACTTTTTCATACCTTCCACAACAGCTTCAAAATCCATCCCACGATGCGGTCTGTTTATCCGTCTGAACGTTTCGGGGGTGCCCGCATCAAGCGAAGGCATAACAACGTCTGCTTGTAAAAGGTCGTTTCTTACATCCGCTCTGTAAAGCAGGGAACCGTTTGTATCAACGGCTATGGGTATATCTGCTATTTCTTTGGTCTTCCTGATTAACCAGCCAAGGCTTTTACATAACGTCGGTTCGCCTTCGCCTATGA
>QMVO01000379.1 GCA_003661125.1 Methanosarcinales archaeon | reverse complement strand
TGTTCTACCAGTACAATCCAAAGAAGCCCAAATGGGGGAATATTCATTGGGGACATGCAGTGAGTGATGATCTGGTTCATTGGAAACATCTTCCCATTGCACTCTATCCAAAAAATGAAACTCATAGCGCCTTTTCCGGAAGTGCGGTTGAAAAAGATGGGAGAATGATCCTCGTTTACACCTATTACAGAGATCCACAGTACAACATAGGCGAAAAAGAAATTCAATGTATAGCAGCGAGCAATGACGGTATAAACTTCAAAGAGTACGAAAAAAACCCTGTGATCGCCAGTCCACCTGAAGATGGAATCTACGCTTTTCGTGATCCTAAAGTCAGAAGATCGACTGACGGCCGCTGGGAAATGGTTCTGGGGTCGGGCAAAGATGGAATAGGGAGAGTGCTTCTTTACAGATCTTCCGATCTTATTAACTGGCGCTATGAAAAAACACTGTTTGAGTACGAACAAGCAAAAGAATGCGAGTGTCCCGATCTCGTTACAATGAACGGAAAAGATGTCTTGATATTCTCTGGTTATACTCCAGAGGTCTTAGGAAGCTTCTACTCCTTGGGAAAGATAGAGGAAGGCAGGTTGGTAGAAGAACGTTCTGGAATGCTCGATTGGGGATACGATTATTATGCCGCTCAGACGTTCTTCGGTACGAATAGAACGATAGTGATCGCGTGGATGCAAAACTGGTTGCAAAGCGATTCGTCTTCTACTCAAAAGGAAGGTTGGAACGGAATGATGGCTCTTCCAAGAGAACTGTACATTGCAAACAACGTACTGAAAGTGAAACCGGTGAAAGAGTTGGAAGCTCTCAGAAGCGGCGCGTTGATTACGGAAAGAGAGCTTACGGGAAAGGGTTCTTTCGATCTTGAAGTTGAAAAGAACTCCTATGAAGTTTCTTATAAATCGCACGGAGGGTTCGACCTCAAGCTTTATAACACGGAAAACGAGAGTGTGGAGATAACCTTAAACGGTAACTTACTGGAGGTCAACACAAAGAATTCGGGAATTGTCGAAGGTGCCAAAAGAAGATTGAATATAAATGAGAGACGCGAGGAAAACCATCTGAGAGTCTTCGTAGATTCCTCATCAATAGAGATATTTCTGAACGAAAGCGTCGCTCTCTCTTTTAGAGTCTATCCAAGATATGTCTACAACCAGCTCGAATTTGATGGTGGTACGATAAGCATACTCTCGGCCTACACGCTTAAAAACATCTGGCTTTGAATCATCAAGAACTATTGACCACAACATTCCGTGTTAAACTTCAATATGGAGGTGCTTCGGTGGAATCGAGACTTTTACCAGAAGAAAGGCGTCGCAGAATAGTCCAAATACTTGAACGTAGTGGAAGTGCTACCGTTAGCGCCATAGCGAAGATTCTTGGCGTATCGATCTCCACCGTGCGAAATGATCTGAATTTCCTTGAAAGTCAAGGGCTAATCTACCGGACTCACGGCGGAGCAGTGGCGAAAGAACGTTTCAGCCCTATCTATCAAAAGAGCATATCCCCATTCTCTAATCTGAAGCACAGAATTGCCAGAAAAGCCGTCACATTCGTTGAACCCGGAAACGTGATCTTTGTGGACTCCGGAAGCACCGCGCTGATCTTTATCGAGGAGCTGATACGTTCCGGTATCGAGTGCCATGTGATCACAAATTCCCTGTATATCATCAACGCCCTCGTAGATGTTGAACATATGCCAGTTCATGTGATGGGAGGAGAATTCAGAAAGCGCACTATGAACTTTCTGGATCCTGAGCCCGATCTTGAAAAATACCGCATTGCCAAGGCCTTCATGGGAGTCAGCGCTTTCGACAAGGAAGGAACCTATGTCTCTAACCTCTTCGAAGCCCGCTTTAAGAGGTTCGTCATGGAGGCAGCGAAAGAAGTCTTCGTCCTCGCGGACAGTTCGAAATATGGGAAGATCTCTGCAAGTTTCATAAAAAACTGGAGCGAGAAAGACACACTGATATGTGACAAGAATGTCCAGATAAAGCACGCTCGCGTGATCGAAGCCCGTTAGATCCTGGCCAACCCGTTGACCTTCTCCCCTTGTCGATGTAAGGATTCCCCATTCCAACACTGGCGACCGCACAGTTGAAAAGTCTTTCACTCCTCAATTGAGTCTTCTCACCCCATCGTCCGATGAGATCTTCATCAACGAAATTGGAAGACCGAAGCGCGATTCATACGTCTTCGCCAGCTTTGGAGCGAACTCATTCAGTGGATCCGTGGAGAGCGCCAAAATCCCTCCACCAAAACCGCCACCGAATATGCGAGCTCCCAGAACCGACGGCACCTGCTTCAACCACTCGACGATGTAATCTATCTGTGGGCATGAAACTTCGTAAAGTTTCTCGAGACTTTCATGCGACTCGTAGAGCACTTCCCCGAGGCGTCTCATATCCCTATTTTTCAGTGCGTTCACCGCGTCTATCACTCTCCGATTTTCCTCGAGCACATGCCGCGCGCGCTTTCTAAGAACCTCTGGAAGTTTTGACAGATCTTCAAACTCAACCTGGCGAAAACTGCCTTTGCCAAGAATCTTAAGAACCTCCTCGCATTCGTTCCTTCTACGGTTATACTCTGAACTCACCAGAGATCTTCTCACACTCGAATCTATCA
>QMVO01000378.1 GCA_003661125.1 Methanosarcinales archaeon | reverse complement strand
GTGGTACAGGTGCTTCCAGTTTAACTTGAATATAGATGGGAAGAAAGAGAAAGGTGATGAAAGGTGAGGCAATTACTGCTTCCATAATTCAAACATGTATGACTTTTTTATCTAAGGATTTTCGTTTGATTTGATTTGAAAGAATAAAATGAAGAAAGTCATACTTTATGTACAACGAGAAATATACTTCAGGAAGAGCTGCTGGAAATTTGGAAAAGAACAAAGAAGACAGTCCTGTTCGTCACGCATAGCGTTGACGAAGCGGTATATCTCGCGGATAGAGTTGTGGTAATGTCCGCGAGACCAGGTTGCCTTCCGTATTGATATACCAAGACCCAGGAAGCGGACGAGTATGGAAGTGAATGAGTTCATGTTGCTCAGCTTAGAACGTTCAAAGGCGTGTATTTCGGTTTAATTTAATGATAATGAATTCACATCACCTTCTCCAGATTCAAATCAAACATCCTCTTCGTCTCCCGCGCAAGCGCATCAGGAAGTCCTGTGATGTCCACATTTAAGAACCCACGAATAATCACCGAAGTAGCCTCCTCCTCGCTCAAACCCCTTGCCATCAGGTATTGAATCTCCTCTTCCGCAATCTTACCCACTGCCGCTTCATGCGAAAGGACGAGGTCTTTTCGTGTCGCTCTGAGCTCTGGGATTGAATCTATCTTTGCGGTATCAGAAAGCATCAAGCCCCGACACTCGATATGCCCCTTTGCATTTGCTCCTTCTCCGATGACATCACTACGTGCGATGACCTCCGCGCGGTCGGTAGCAATCACCCTCGAGATGATCTCTGTTCTGCTTCCTTCGCCACGGAGCACTGCTCTTGACCCCATATCAATTTTCGCATCGCCATGAGCATATACAATTGTCTGAAAGGTTGCTCTTGCATTTTTACCCACGCAATAAACGGTTGGATACATCTGGAGCGATTTCACAGGCGTCATTAAGATGTAGTTGCTGATAAATACTCCGTCATCCTCTATCACCACGGCGCTTCTTGGTCTGACTTCCATACCACGGTTCCAGTTGTGTATCATGGTAAAAGTAATCTTAGCACCGCGCTTCACGTAAAACTCAGAAACGCCTAAATGAAGTGCAGAATTGACTGCATGAGAGACAGAACAGCCGGTGATGATATGCAGTTCCGAGTCCTCCTCGGCAATTATAATGTTGTGCACCTTCTGTCCGATTTTATCGGATGTGATGAACAGACAGGACTGCACCGGCATCGTTACCTTTTTGCCTGCTTCAGATCTTATGAAATAGCCATGTGTCTGTTCCAATTCGACTTCCGCGGTGTATTTATCCATATCCACGGGAACCGCCTTCCATAGATAATCTTTTAGCCAATTATGTCCCTTTAAAGCATCTTCCGTACTCATGAGCTCCAAACCCGGGTATTTCACCGTTGAAAACACCACGGAACAGTCTTGCTGCAAAAAAGAACCCGACCGATCTTTTTCTGATGGTTCAATTCCGGCATCGAGCAGGTCTTGCTGATATTCCGCCGGAATTTCGTTCAGTGAGTTGAGTGCTTTATGTTCTTTCCCGATAGCATATTTCTCAATCGCGATATCTTCGCCTAAAGCTGCTTTTTTCGCCCTTGCACGTTCCGCACGCTCAATTATATCTTTTTTTGTCATACAGTACCGACCTCTTTACTACATAACTCTACACATTTTTCAAATCCATTTTCCATGACGTTCTTTGTTATCTCATCTGGCGTCCCAGAGCAGGCTATCCGTCCTTCAAGCATCACATGCGCACGATCTGCCTTCATATAACGCATTATAAACCCACTATGAGTAATTATTAGCCCTGCTTTCTTTCTTTTACTCGGCATCTTGTTTCTATCCAGAAGCTCACTCATTATCCCGCCTATGAGCTCTATGTTCTCGATGTCCACGCCAGAGTCAGGTTCGTCGAACATGATGAAGTCCGGGGATTGTGCGAGCAGTTGCAGTATCTCCGACCTTTTGACTTCCCCCCCTGAAAAGCCAAGGTTCACATCCCGGTTCAAGAAATCAACCGAAATATTAAGCCTTCTCGCTAGCTCTATCACGTCCTCATCTATTTCCTCCTCTTTTCTTCCCCGTGCGATATTCACCATATCGCCGAGCTTTATACCTCTTATCTCAGGTGGGTGCTGGAAGGACATGCCCATCCCTAATTTCACACGCTTGTTGGTCGGTAAGCTGGTTATGTCGACGCCTTTAAACGCTATACGCCCTTTTTTGACTTTGTAATTAGGAAGACCAAGGATGGTCATCAGAAGCGTTGTTTTTCCACAGCCATTGGGTCCCAATAATACGTGCACCTCTCCTTCTTCTATATTAAGGTTTAAATCACGTATAATTTCTTTACCCTCCACTTCCACGGTCAAATCTTTTATTTCCAGCATTTTATTTTGTTATTCTACCTACTATTCCACAAAAATAAGAAAGGAGATAAATATTAAAAGTTTCTTTCTTTTTTGTATTTTGCACAGGTATTTATTGCACACAGGAGCGGTTATTTTCCACATGGAAGTAGGACACTTTTATAGGTAAAGAAAGCATGTGTAAAAGAAGTGTCCGCAATGAAAAAAGAATTGTTAATCCTAAAACGTAAGAAAGCAAAAGAACTGCAC
>QMVO01000377.1 GCA_003661125.1 Methanosarcinales archaeon | reverse complement strand
TTACACTGTATAATGTTGCTTCACTCGTCTCAAAGAGGTAAATGTACAGGCCAAAAAGAGAGGAGGCAATGTTGGATATGTAGTCGCAGAAGTATAAATGGATCGATGCATTTTCATACCAAATGAAAATTGCCGAAACTCCTTGATTGATTATGGAGATTATACTACAACCCTCTCATACCTCTTTTCTTCCCCCAACTCCATCGTCGCATCTATCCCGAGCTTTGTCGTGAGTCCGTTTTTAGTAGAAGGGTCGAGTGACGAACCCTTCGCACCTGGTATGAATACCACATCCTCATTCCATCGCACCCTCGTTGCTATTGCATACTCTACATCTTTAGAGCTAAATATGTCTATATCAGAGTCAACAACGACAACCGATTTTAGACTGGGGTGTGCAGCGAAAGCTGCAACAATCGCGTTTTTCGCTTCTCCCTCTCTTTCTTTCTTTATCTGCACCACCGCATGCAAATAACAACAGCCTCCTTCTGTCAAAAATACGTTCTTCACACGAGCCACACGCTCCACCGCTCTAAAAATCAGCGGTTCATACGGCATGCCCATAAGCAGCTTGTGCTCACCGCCCGAAGGAAGGATAGCGTGATAAATCGGGTCTTTTCGGTGATACATCTTTGTAAGCGTGATAACAGGCTCTTCACGTATGCGGTCATAAGTGCCGGTAATATCCAGAAAAGGGCCTTCTTTTGCGCGTTCTTCGCCTATGAAACCCTCCAGTGCGAATTCAGCATGTGGAATCGCCACGCCATTACTCAGTTTGAAGAGCTCCACAAGTCCTTCTTTCTCTGGCTTTTTTAAAGAAAGGTTTTTCAATGCAGATGCATATTCAAACTCCTTACCAGGTGGGACTCTTGTTGAAGCTGCTAAAAGAACCAACGGGTCTACACCTATGGCAATCCCCACTTTTAATTCCTCTCCGCGTTCTATCGCTTCACGATGCATCTTATACAGGTGACGAGAAGGGACAAGCCTCGCGGCTAATCTTTTTTCATCTAAGACCATTAACCGGTGGATGGATGCATTCCTCACACCGTCCAATTCCGCAACAACCACGCCCCCGGTTATATAAGCGCCACCATCTCCGCGAAAATAGGTTAATATTGGCAACTCGTTTAAATTTGGCTCCTTAACTACTTCTTTTGTCGATGAATCCTCAATTATCTTTACTTTTCCCTCGTTTGGAATTTTAGACAGAATGGGTGCGAGTTCGGCTGATGAGGTGCCAAGCAACTCCGCCAGTATTTCTCTTCCATATAAGAGATTCATTATCACTTTATGCTTGCCGTCAACAGCATGAAAGAAAATAGGCTTTTTGTTCTCTCTTCCTTCTAACTCTGCACAAATAGATGCAACCTCGTATTTTGACCCCACACTTCGCTCTATCTCTATTAACTTCCCTTCTTTCGCCAGTTTATCTTTAAATTCGCGCATTTAAAACTCCTTTAGCTCGCATTTCATCGTCATATTGAAATAGGTAAAATCATCATTATAAAATAAAATAAAAGTATAGCCACTGCCTGAACTGTGGCAAATATTTATTTCACGATTTGATGAAGACAATATATGAACTTTGAACACCAAAATCCCAATCGAGGAGGTGCGGGATTGCGGAGGAGGAAATAAGTCAGTTACCATTTCAGTAAAATTTTTATATAAACCGAAAACCTTATATATGCTCTTAACACATGTCATTAGCATATGTATAATATAGATTTATACAGGGGAGCGAGTGATAAGGGCATCGAGGGTGAAGGGTTAAAGGATGACTAAAATAATCATCGTCTGGCTCGCGATAATAATCATGGGCAGTTTTTGGCTTACAACCGTGCCAGGCTCAGAGCTGATGGACATGGCAGTTGTTCCAGGGGAGGATAAGCAGATAATAGCCAACTTCAAGCTGAACAATCCAACTTCTGAAGTGACTACTGTTGATTATACCTTCTATGCCAATGAGGAGCTCGCTGAGCGGTGCTTCAACCATCGCTCCATATTCAAGTAAAAAATACCAGTATGTTTACAAAAGTCCTCAGAAACTTGAAGAACAAGTGAATTTCGTTGTGCGTGCAGAAACCGATGGAAGACTTTGCGAGAAGACGGTATCGCATTCAGCACATACACCACAGATGGTTTCCAGCTTTGTCTCCATCGCATCCCTTTCAATTTCAACATCGTCAGTGGGTATCATGGCTTCCTCCACAGATTACGAGAGCTCCTTCGTCTCTGGTGAAGGAATGAATGCCGGAATCGTGATCTCCTTGTTTCTCATCATGCTTCTCATCTTCTTCGAGTTGTCTGAACCTCTCATGGCTGAGCGCATCCATGTTGTGCTCGGAGGGCTCAGAGTAAGATTTAGCACGCTGACCTCGATACGTCCATCATGTCTATCCTGAGAGAACTGCCAAAGGAGAGATTTCATTTGCAGTTTATAAGGAGGGCAAATCAGCACCAATCGAGGAGGCAACGTATTATTTTGGTGGGTGAGAGAAAAAATGGCTCGCATAAGCAACTGGATATTAATCCTCGGTATACTTATTTGCATTTTGCTCTCTGAATATATCCTTGTTTACCATGACGTGACTTATGGCATCATATTTGTGCTCTGCACAGTCACGTGGACATAT
>QMVO01000376.1 GCA_003661125.1 Methanosarcinales archaeon | reverse complement strand
GCGTGGCGGCGACCTGTCGCCGAACAACCTTGTGACTTTGTGTAAGAAGCACGTGCCGAGACACGAGGGCGGTAAGAAGGCGGGCGAGAAGAAGGTGCAGATTGGTGCGTCGGTAGACCCGGTTTTGCGTGACTGGCTGGACCGTATGGTCGAGGAGGGGCGATTCGGGAGCCGGTCGCACGGCGTGGAAGAGAGCTTGAAAGCGTATAAGGAGTTCTTGGAGCGAGGGAAGATAACCAGGATTTTGCCCTAGGATCTAATGATTTTCGCTTTAGAAAGCGCTTCAATCACCCCCATTGCCTCCTTCTCGATTCGCCGCATACTCTTGTATCGCTCGCGCCCGCGTGCTCTTCTCCACTCTCTCGCCCTCAGCTCATGCTGATACGCTTCCGTCTCCTCGGTCGCGAGCAGATTCTGCACAAACTCTTCCACCCATTCCACCATATCACGCAAAACACCATAAATCACTATCCCCCTCTTCGCTACCGCTTCCCTTATCTTCTCCGCACGCAACTTCAGCCATTTCGCAATCATAGTGAATACTTGTCCGATAATCGTCTTCCAGTCCCTTATACCCTTCTTTGAGGCGCGGACATATATGTAATGCCCGATGCGAGGATTAGCACGTACGAACCCTTTTCGGTGGTCTGCCAGTACCACCACCGTCGTTCTGTTCACTATGTTGTGCGGGAGCTTTCCCTCCTTTCGCCCGAGTTCGTGCAGCGCCTGGAATACTGCCTGCTGGTTGTCGTTGCTTATCTCAGGGATGGAGCCCACAATCACGCGGTTCACCTCCTCGCAATTGTGCTCCTCCGAGGGAAAAGTGGGGATGTCCACTACCACCCCCGTCAATACTTGCCCATCTATCTCTACCTCTTGGATGTCTGTGTAATAGTCCATCGCAGACACTCTGACCGAATTTGTGTGCTGCGCCTTAATCCAGGGGTTCAGCGCAGCCAGTGCTCTACTCAAAAAGGTTTTTATAATTCTATATCCTATATTATCTATGTTTTTCATTGTTTTTGCCTCTGCCGCCCCTTCCCCTCTGGGGAGGGGGAGCTATTTTTACGACAGAGGTAAATTCAAGTTAGAGAATTACCCTATAAAAATAGAATTGTTGATCGGAGAATCTAATTAGGAGTATAGAAGGTACATAACTATAAGTAGATGCAAGTGGATTATTTGTATATTTATTTTTATTTTATATAGAATAGGTTGTGTTTATATAGTATTTTTATAGGTATATAAATTCGTTGCCATGTGTTGCGCCATAAGTAACAGTTTCACTTTTCGTAGTCTTATGTGGATTTATGTATATGTAAGACTTGCCACACGAATTACCATTCATCAGGCAGAAAGCCCCACCTTTCAGGGCAGGTGCGGTATAGGTGGGTGCAGCACAGAGGTGGATAACTCTCTCCCCACCTATACCTTAAAACTTTTTATATGATGAAAACATATAAATTATTGCAGCACAAGAGGTGGAGAGATGACAAGACGGATAACTCCACCGCTGGATGAAACGCTCATACAAACAGAAGGAGGTGACTAGGAGTGTTCAAAACGTTCTCGCTCAGGCATAATCTGAACATAAAAGCGTTCCTATACGCCTACCTCGCCATCCTTAACGCCATGATCAGAGACATCTGGAGCACCATCGAGTGGAAAGAGTGGCGCATACCGGGCAAGAACCAGAAACGACTGTTCCCACACTACCGGAAGGATAACGCATTCAAGCGCGCACTGCGGGATAAATACCTCAAAGACTGGGGATATGCCGCGCACTGGGTGGATTCCGCACTGAAAACCGCGTTCTCCATTATGCGCAGCTGGCGAAAGAACTACAACAAGGGCAGGCGAAAGAGGAGGTGTCCGGTAGTGAGGAGACCGTTTGTGCGAGTGAAGCAGACGCTGATGAAGCGTGAGGGTGAACGCTTGAGGATAACGATAAAGCCACGAGAATACATCTATATCGACTTATCGAAACGCTACTTCAAGTTAAACGGTCGGATTGGCGAGCCCATATTGACGCTAACGCACATTTACCTGCCGGTAGAAGTGGAGTCTAAGAAGAAAGGGCTATGCAAAATCGGCTGGGACCTGAACAAATACAGTTTAGACGGCTTCTCACCGCTTCTGGGCTGGATACGAGTGAGTTTGAAGAAGCTCTTTACCATCCACATCATTTACGAGAACAAGCGTAGAAGGCTCAACAGGATAGCGGCGAAGAGGCTGCACGCAGGGAAAGAACTGAAGCGTAAATATTCGAGGAGGGAACGGAATCGTATCATGCTCATCATCCATCACTTAACGAACATAATATCCGAACTGGGCTATAAGCACGGGTTTGAGGACTTGAACAAGACGGGAATGTATAAGAGGAGCAGAAAGCGGTGGAATAGGGAGTTGGGATACACCGATTGGAGCAAGATAGTTAAATTCACCGGATATAAAAGCACAGTGGAGCTGGTCGATCCGTATCACACCTCGAAAGACTGCTCCAGATGTGGGTGTGTGAATAGAGACCTGAAGGGAGAGAAGTTCGAGTGTAAGAGATGCGGATTGACGATAAATAAGCAGTTGAACGCGCCGGTGAATATATACCTAAAGATGGAGGGTCTTCCCCACGATGTTCGATGGTT
>QMVO01000375.1 GCA_003661125.1 Methanosarcinales archaeon | reverse complement strand
TGGCGAATCGGGTATGCCATGGGACCCAGCGACATTATAGGAGCGATGATGAAGATACATCAGTATATAATGCTCTGTGCACCGATTACCGCGCAGATGGCTGCCTTAGAGGCGCTTAAATGCTGTAACGAGGTTGAAGATATGGTTGATGCTTATAACAGACGGAGGAGACTGATGGTGCGTGGTCTTAAGGAGATAGGGGTGAGTTGTTTCGAGCCGAAGGGCGCATTCTACGCATTCCCTTACATCGCTAATACCGGACTGACTTCGGAAGAGTTTGCACGCCGGTTACTCACGGCTGAGAAGGTGGTTGTGATACCCGGAAACGTCTTCGGTGCGTGTGGTGAGGGTTTCGTAAGATGCTCCTATGCGGTATCGGAATATGAGTTAAAAGAGGCTCTGGAACGCATTGAGAAGTTCATTTCGGGCTTATAACAAATACATGTCTCGATGCGGGTAAAGAAAAAGGGAATGACTCGAGTACGATAAAGCCATTTATGTGAACGAATCCTCGTCCTTCAAGCTACCACCGGAAAACGCATGCGTGGGTCATGCATGCTATTTATATATAAAAAATTTTTATTAATATCATCAAAAAATTTTTATCGTGATACACAAGTGAAGAGGTGGAGGGGATAGCGGGCGAGGGAAGAGGGAGCGAAGGTGAGAAGAAGGTGAAACAAAAATGTCAAGTAGGAGGCGATGAGGAAAGATGAACAAAAATGTGAAAAAGGAGACCTCAAGAAGAACAGTCAAAAGAGTTTCAAAGCAACGGTGAAATCAGTAAAAACGGGAAATTGGGTAATTGAAGCGATTGCTGAGTCGAAGTCGAAAGACGGCAAGCCTTCTGAATCTTATAAGGCGGTGGACCACGTTTATGTTATACTTGGGAACGTCACTGCTTCGGTGTCTAAAACGCCACCGACAATAACTCCATCCAAAGACAGGATGGTGATAACTAGGTCGGATTTAATGAACATGAGACCGAAAACGCATATTGAAGCAATTAAGTTAGCCAATGATTATCTAAACGAAACGCTTGGCAGTTCCTTCGTTAGCAAGCATTTCGAGTGCTTGGATATCAGAGCTATTCCATTTCCAGATATTTGGGAGGTTACATACAAATACAGGTCTAATGGATATGAGCTAGACATGTCAGTAGCGGTAGATCCTGATATGAGAATAAATAAAAGTCTATCAAGAATAATAGACACTCCACAAGAGATAAAATTGTCATCAGAAGATGCAGAAGCAATAGCAGCAGAAAAAGGATTGGAATCGCCAAAAGCAGGAGAATTATTGCTTAAGAGGCGCACAAATAGAATTACATGGGTGGTAAGAACGCAAAAAGAACAACTGGAACCCATGGAGATAAACTCTTATTATATAGATGCAGAAAACGGCAATATTTTGGGTAGTGGGAGGTATATTCCTCATCCACCAATACCAGAGCCTGTACCAACTGTTATTCCTCCTACTCTACCACCAAAGGAAAAAATGAATGAAAGTAAAACAGGAGTAGAGGAGGTGACATAAAATGAAGAAACTGGTGTTAGCATCAATAAGCATATTGATATTAGTGGCACTGTTTTGCCTGTAAGTATAGCCGTTGATTTGCCAGCAGCAGGTGCTGAAATGAATGTAAGTATAACTGTATCGAACTATACAGAAGTGGTAAAGACACCACCGCCAATGACTCCATCCAAAGACAGGATGGTGATAACCAGGTCGGATTTAATGAACATGAGACCGAAAACGCATATTGAAGCGATTAAGTTAGCCAACGATTACCTGAACGAGACACTTGGTAGTTCGTTCGTCAGCGAGCATTTCGAGTGCTTGGGTATTGAGCTCATTCCAGGTACCTGGTGGGTTACATACAAATACAGGTCAAATGGACATGAGATGAACATGTCAATAGCAGTAGATCCCGCCATGCCTGTGGATATGGGAATTGATAAAGGTCTATCTGGGATAATAAACTCGCCACAAGAGATAAAATTGTCGCCAGAAGATGCAGAGGCAATAGCATCAGAAAAAGGATTGGAATCGCCAACCGTAGAAGAATTAGTGATTGAGGAGCGGACGAATAGAATTGCATGGATGGTAACCACACAAAAAACACCTGAGTTTATGGAACCAATGACTTATTTCATAGACGCAGAAAATGGCAACATCTTGAGCGATGTGAAATATATTCCTCATCCACCAATACCGGAAGAAGTACGGAACAGACCCAAAGTAAAGCGTTCCACGTTTATTCCATATTCTGAGATAAGAGATGAAACACAAGCTGCTCGGCAAACAGTTATTCCTCCTCGTTTACCACCAATAGAAACACTCCCTCATAAGAACACCACTATTCTTAAGAATAAAACACCGTTTTTCCCATCGCATGAAACGGGAGCGAATTTGTCCATTGCTGATGCAACAGCGTTGAATGGAACTATATTAGAAATTCAAGATAGACCTCTTACTGCTCACAGCTTAACAATTTTCCGTGAAAATTTCGAGGCAGGATTTCCTGACGATAACTGGGCAGTTGGGGATGGCAATCCCGATAGTGGAGAAGATTATTGGGACGATACTTCCTATCGGAGTTATGGAGGATACTGGAGTGGTTACTGCGCTGACATCGGCGATACCGGAGCAAATCACAAAT
>QMVO01000374.1 GCA_003661125.1 Methanosarcinales archaeon | reverse complement strand
TTTACTTTGGGAAAGCTTTGGAGAATTCACTGAAGCTTACAAGGATTGAAAAAGATGAAAATGACAATTGGGTACCGGGATGGAAAGACAAGAGAGAAGTGATGGTAGGTGGAATGGATGTTTTTGTGCTGACGTATGCAGAGTTGAAGGAGGCTGTGTTGATCACGAATGATTGGGCATTGTGGTATGTTGGATGGAAAAGAGGTATCAGGAGCTATTGGCTACAAGGGCTAAGAAACGAACATGTGCTCATGATTGTTAATAGCGAGGAAGTAGTGTATCCTGAGCGTTAACATGAAAATCTCAATCGTACTTGGATAGAAGAGAAGATTTTTAAAGTGCGAAGATAAAATTAGGTGATAATTATGGGAATAAGAGTAAAGGCGCGATATGAGGATAGGGTATTGAGACCGTTGGAGGAATTGGGGTTGAAGGAAGGAGAGGAAGTGGAGATAGAAGTGAAGGAAAGAAAGATATTGGGTGAGAGAAGGGATATCTTAAGATATGCGGGAATATTAAAGGGTATGAACGAGGAAGAAGAAAAAATATTCTTAGAGGCGGTGAAAAGGAGGAGTCTTTTTGGCGGGGCGCTAAAGCCATGAGAAAATCTCTTTTAGATACAAGCATACTTATCGCTTTTCTGAAAGGGGAAGAGGATGTCGTTGCTAAAGTAGAGGAATACTTAGAAGAATTTGATAGGCTCAGTCTCAGCATAATAACCTATTATGAGATACTTCGAGGACTATATAGATAATGAGAAGAAATTAAGAGATTTTGAGGAATTAATGGATAAAAGTGAGATAATAACACTTGATAGAGGGATTATTGAAAAAGCATCAGAAATCTATGCCGGATTGAAGAGGAGAGGCGAATTAATTGAGGATGCTGACATACTTATAGCAGCCTCTTGCCTGGTTAAAGGCATGGTTTTGGTAACAGACAATGAAGAACATTTCAGAAGGATAGAGAGCCTGGAAACGGAGAATTGGCTAACGAGATAAGAAGGCTTAAATAAAGAAAAAAGAGAGATGTTATCCATGAAACACAAAACTGTCTGTGTTGTAGGATTAGGTTATGTAGGGCTGCCTTTGGCCGAGGCATTCTCCAAGCACCTGAAAGTAACGGGCTACGACATAGATAGCGATAAAATAGTGAACCTAAACCGGAGCAACAATGAGGACAATATTGAATTCACTTCTGACCAATCGAAAATAAAAGAAGCTGATTTTGTTTTAATCTGCGTGCCCACACCGGTGACAAAATCGAAGGAGCCGGATTTGTCATACGTGAAGTCTGCTGCTGAGCTCGTGGGCAAGAATCTTAAGAAAAGCGCTGTTGTGGTTCTGGAGTCTACCGTCTATCCGGGTGTGACAGAAGAGATTGTGAAGCCAATCCTGGAGGGAAAATCCGGGATGAAGTGCGGTGCCGATTTCAAGATCGGCTATTCACCGGAGCGGATAAATCCCGGTGATGAAGCACATACGCTGGAAAAGATAACGAAGATAGTGGCGGGGATGGATGATGAGACTACCGAGATTTTGGCGGACTTATACGGGTTAATAACGAATGTTTACAAAGCGAAAGACATAAAAACAGCGGAAGCGGCAAAGGTTATAGAGAACATCCAGCGGGACCTCAACATCGCATTGATGAACGAATTAACCCTTATATTCCATAAGATGCATTTGGATACAAAGGCGGTATTGGAGGCAGCGAGCACGAAATGGAACTTTGAAAGCGCATTTTACAACATTTCTCTCTCCTCAAGAAGTTTTAGTGCCTTTGCTGTAAATTCTTTTATATCTATTTTCTTATCAGTGAAAATATGAGATTCCGGCTCATCAATTGGGTGGATATGAGTCCTCCCACCTTCGCTATCATACCCACATAATCTTCTGTTCTTGAATATCAAATTCAGATTCAGTTTATCTTTGAGTTGATTTGCGTAAACCTGAATGAAAAGCTCTACATCGAGGTATAGTCTTAGATCAACTATATTGTCAGTTATATCAATTATCCGTAATCTCAGTCCAAACTCTGAAGCGACTGATTGCGCCTCGCTTATGATAGAATCAATATTCAATCTTTATTTCTCCCAATTTACGCAAGCAAGTACTTATTCCATCTATTGCCATTTCCCACTCCTGAGCGTCAGACTCTACCTCCCATGAAAAATTCCTTTTTGCTACCACGTTTTCCTTCTCGAACTCTTCGTATGTCATTCGGTATTTTTTACGAAAGAACTCGTCTGTAAGTCTGTACCTCGTAAGCTTTCTCAGATATTCCCTTCTGAGCATTTCTATTAATTCATCATTGCTCATCTTTTCCATCATTTGTTTAACGGGATGCTCCATGCTCATAACTACCACCTACTTTAATTATTTTATATGTCTTTATAAATACTTAATCCTTCTCCCCGATAGTTGAAATTGTATGAATACTAAAGTGGAACGGCTGGGAGGAAATGGGTGATGGGAATGATTTCCATGTTAATAATAGAAGTATCGGAAATAAGAGGGAAATGCCCTGTTTACAAAGCAGGCAATAAAATCGTGATAGACGGACCCGAAATAGTTATGGAGGAAACAGATGCTATTTGCATCCACGCCCTCGCTCCTTTATTACATTACGCCGTTGCCCTAAGAGACGGAGCAGATCCGAGAAAACTTG
>QMVO01000373.1 GCA_003661125.1 Methanosarcinales archaeon | reverse complement strand
TTACCAGTACATCGCTTCCGTCTTCGCCACGTGGCGGTTACAGGGAAAAGATGTCTACGACGAACTCAAAAAATTGCTCGTCAATGAGCTTTGTTTGAAATGAGCTAAACAAATACCTCAATTATTTTTTATTTTCTTCACATAAAAATATTACTCATCAAATCATTTTCAAAACTAAAATAATGAACCAGGACTACGTGGCGAGATGTGCGCAATTGGCTTTGCTCCTTGAAGTGTCCACATACCCCAAGCCAGGTAATGTGGACCGAACACATGATTTCAAGGATACACGTTATGAGCATTTCCTTGCTTCTTCGGTTGGTGTGTATCCTATTTTAAGAGAAGCCGCAGTGGGCGAGAAAAGAGTGGGCGAACTGATAAGAAGAGGAGCGGAAGAGAGCGTGGAGTGGCAAAGCGGAGGGAATACACACTTCGGCGTACTACTTTTGTTAACACCTTTAGCGATGGCTGCGGGTGCTTGCGAAAGCTACCACGCAGAGGAGATAAAGCGAAAAGCGGAGGAAGTCATGCTGAACACCAACGTGGATGATGCCATAGAAATTTATCGTGCGTTTCCAAAAGCAAAAGTAAAAGTGAGGAGAGAAGTACCGGAACTTGACGTGATGGATGAAAAATCGC
The DNA here is from genome assembly GCA_003661125.1 of Methanosarcinales archaeon. GTDB lineage: Archaea > Halobacteriota > Syntropharchaeia > Alkanophagales > Methanospirareceae > QMVO01. The sequence goes on along the minus strand of QMVO01000373.1, from coordinate 2,031 downwards.
TAAAAGTGATAAAAGAGAAGAAGCTATCTCTGTATGAGATACTTACAATTTCTGCTTCTTATGATTTGATTTCACGTGAATTAGTAGGCGGATTTGAGAAAACCTTCAGGTATGCCTCACTGATAAAAAATTTTGCCGCAGAGAAGAGCATAAACAATGCCATAGCTCATGCATATCTGAGGTTTCTTTCTGAGGAGGAGGATACTTTCGTTAAAATGAAGTTCGGCTCTGAAAAGAGTAAATATGTGCTTGAAAAGGCAAAGGGGATTGTAAGAGGCGGATATGAACTTAAAGAGATAGAGGAGTTCGACGAGGAGCTGATAGAAGAAGGAGTAAATCCGGGTTCTACCGCAGATGTAATAGCAGCCGCGTTGTTTATCGCTATTCTCGGAGGGTTGAGGGTTTGATTAAACTTACTGGAATTTCGATAAAATGATGCAAAGGAAAATGTCAAGGTACAGCATCAACTGGAACATTACGCGCAAATGCAACCTGCGATGCAAACACTGCTACTACGAAGCAGGCACGCCGTTGCCGGAGCAATTAAGCACAGAGGAATCCTTTGCACTCATTGACGAAATAGCAAACGTATTTGGTGATAAAGCAAACGTCACCTTTGGTGGTGGGGAGCCTCTGCTGAGAAAGGACATATTTGACCTTATCTCTTATGGTAAAGAGCGAGGTTTGCACCTCGTGCTCGCATCAAATGGGACACTGCTCAACGAAGAAGTCGCTGCTCGTTTGAAGAAAGCAGGAATTGAAGAAGTTATAATCCCTATTGACGGCACTCAAAAGACACACGATTCCATAAGGGGTGCGGGTGTCTTTGAAAAGGCAGTAAAAGGAGCGAGGGCTTGTAAAGAAGCAGGATTAGACTTGGTGATTGACCCCTGTATAATGAAACAGAACGAAAAAGAGACCACAAAGATTATTGACATAGCTGAGAATCTGGGTGCGAGGCAGTGCAGGTTCTTTCACTATGTCTCGATGGGCAGGGGAAAAGAAGCGCTGCCCGATAGTGAACTTGACGTCACCCAGTACGCGCAGAATCTGATGCAGCTATACGAAGAACAGAAGAGGAGAAAACGACTCGAAATCTGCACGACACAGGCATCACAGTATTGGGTGGTACTGAAAAGGAAGGAAGAAGAAGATTCTTTCGTTCCTGATTTCTTTTATACCGAGATTCCAGGCTGTCGAGCTGCTATTGGTATGCTTTCTATAAAGCCGAATGGCGATGTGGTGCCATGTCCATTGTTGGAAGTAAAAGGAGGGAATGTCCATGAGATGAGTCTTCGCGAGATACTGAACTCAAAAGTCTTTGTGGAACTGAGAAATCGTGAGGTGAAGGGGAAGTGTGCAGAGTGCATATATAAAGATATTTGTGGTGGATGCCGTGTAAGGGCGTATCTCCACAGTGGCGATTATATGGCAGAGGACCCTATATGCAGCGAGTTCTTTTTTGAAAGAATAAGTGAAAGTAAGTGAAAAGTACCAAAATTTAAATTATATTAAATAATAGAAATAATTAAAGGAAGAGAGGTATCGGAGATGGAACCCTCGAGCATAGGAATATTGATTATCGCTTTATTGCTAATCATAGAAGTAGTTGTGATGTTGACAAAGTTAAAAGTGGACAAGATGCTTCTTCTTATGCCAGTTCTCGGTGCAATATTTGCCACTATGTCCTTTGCGTTGAATGAATACCGGGATAAGATTCTTTCATCTTTATCAGGCTCTGCTTCTTATGCAGTGACATACGTTATATTAGCAGCAGGAACCGCATTTGGACTATTTGGTGTCTTAGTGTGGTTCAAGGGCGAGAAAGAAGTAAGAAGGCTTGTTTCAGCGGCAAAAAGCATCGATAGCACGATTACAGGGATTGAAAGCGATATAAGAGGGAGCGAGAGAGAAATAGAGCATTTCGATGACGAGATGAGTGGTATTAAAAAGAAGGTAGATTATTACGAATCGAAAGAGAAGGAGGTGTAAATGTGAAAATCACAAATCCAAATTTCTGGTCAGAAGGTA
>QMVO01000372.1 GCA_003661125.1 Methanosarcinales archaeon | reverse complement strand
GTTACCTTCATCTGTTGCGTTTACCTGGAAACTGCTGCTGAGTCCATTCCAATCCGGCTTTGGCTGTGCTATCAGGTAATGTGATTCGTTTATCGTGCATGACGAGAAGTTTGTCGAGTCCCAGTGCACGATGTCAAGCGTTAAATTCTCGATTGCAGTCTCATTGTCATGGACGTATCCACTGAGATTCAATGTTAAGTTCGTATCTTCGGCTATCGTTTGATCTGGTATTGTATCCCACCATGGCGCAGTATTCGGCGATGTCACCACCAGCGTAATATTCACCGACGTATTGGAATTCCCGCTCTTGTCCGTTGCGTTCACCCTCAAATTATACGTGCCGGGTGTTGTTCCCTCCGCTGCCGTGGTTGTAGTGCTATAAATATTTGTGCCCTCTATCTTTGTCATCGCCTTCGCTGCATCTCCGCCAATACCCGAAAGGTCAACCGTTACACTTTCTATACCCGCACTCGGCTTCTCTCCCGGGAAATGGTCCTTTACCGTTACATTTAGTGTCGTGCTATCAACACCATTCGCAACTATTTCACCCGGTGATGCACTAGGATTTGTTACTGAAGGTGCGTATGTATCAGAAACACTGAGGTCTAAGAAGCTATTAGCCCCACTTGAAAAAGTAGCACTACCTCCCTGAACTCCATCTACCCAGAACGTGATGGTATCATCATCAACACCTCCTTCCTTTTCATCAGTGTCAGGGTCATCTCCAGGCACATAAAAATTCCCATCTGCTCCATATTTTCCGCTACTCACCGTGGTGTTCGCATATTCTGCACCACCTATTTTCGCTGATATAATCGAGCCGTTAGGTGCTGAAAATCCATCAACTGTTACATTGCCCCTGAACCAGTGCCCAGGAATTGGTGCTGTTTGAACAATCGAAAAAGGCGCAAGAACTGAGAATATCGAAAGCACGAATATCGCTGTTATTACCGCTGTTTTCACCTTGTTCGCATTTGTTCCTCTTACTTTATTCCCTTTTTTCATCTTTTATTTTACCTCCTTAACCATTATTTCATCACCCTCTATATATATTTTTCGGAAGATTCTCAATTTCTTCTTTTCTCCACTCCCTTAAATCTTTTTATAACAAAAAGTGTCAGTGTTGCTACCGCTATCACCCCCGCTGCCCCAGCATACAGGACTTGGAAGCCCGGTGTGCTTCTGCTTTTACCTTCACCTTCTTCATCCTTTCCCTCTTCTTTTAACGGCGAAGGCGTTTCACTTTGACCTTCTCCTGCAACACTTTCATTCCCCTTTTCTTCTATCCCCGACGAGGGCGAAGATGCGGGAGAAGGTTGTTGCCCGCTGATATTTTCTGCTCCTCTTTCTTCCTCCGTCGCCGCAGCATTTTCCGATAATTCATCGCTTGTTGAACCGCCATTGCCACCCGGTAGTAAACCCTGTGCTTCCTCTAACGATTCCTTTTCAAAAACAAAGTTCACCTCTTGCGTATAATTACTCCTGTTCACAACTAATATTACACTCTTCTCTTTCTCCACACTATTAGTAACGAAAGCGGTTATTAATATTTCATCACCATTCTCTGCGCCTATTGTAGCCCGCATATTAATGCACCATGTGCCATCACTGGCGGTCTCAGTCGAAAACTCGTAGCCCGTTCTGGTATTTTTCAGTGTAACATTTGCACCCTCTGCTGGTGTATCGTCAGAGTAATAAACCCTCCCAAAAATGTCGGGAGGCGACGGTGGAAAATCACCTGCCGAAGGAGGAATGGCTAAGAAAAGCGAACCAAACATTACCAGTCCTATTAAGGCAGGTCTTAGTAGGCGTGATATTAGTGCAGCATTTATATCCTCTTTCTCTAATTTGCGAGAGTGATTCCCTACATTTAGTTTTTGCATGCAAAAAGTTCCTTTCATTTCTTCCTCCTCTTAATAAGAACCACTATTACTGTGCCAAGCAGAACTATTATAATTATTGCTATCGCCAGTGGCACCAATACTTCTTGAACCTTAGCTGGCTTCTCTATCTCAGGCTTCGGCTCTAACGCAGGCTCTTTTCCTATTTTTAAATCCAACCTGGTATTCCCGCCATTAGAAAACGTTGCGTTAGCTGCTAATTCGTTGTTCACATAAAAGTTCACCACATCCCCATCTACTCCTCCTTCTTTTTCCGCTGTATCCAAATCATCGGATGGGACATAAAAATTCCCATCAGCCCCATATTTCCCGCTAATTGTGGTGGTGTTCGCATACACCCTGCCCCCTATTTCTGCTGATACAACTGTGCCATCGGGCGCGGTCTCGCCGTTAATGGTTACGTTCCCCCGGAACCAATGAGGTGGCAGTTGCATTGCCAGAGTAGCATGTGCGCATAGAAGAACGAACATCATAAGTATACCCACTACCAGTCTCGTTTCCGCTTTACCGGCATGCATAATTTATCCCTTCCCTCCTTTTTTTCATCTTCTCTTTTTCCCTTTTCATTTCCTCCCTCGCCTCGCCCCGCTCTTATTTATTATAATACCCCAACACTCATCTTCACGCTGTCTATATAAATAACTTTTGGTTTTTGTGCTGTGTTGCACAATTATTTGAAAACTGTTTTATTTTTCTCCTTTTGTCAATCTAACCTTTTAAAATCATCCTTTTCCAAACCACAAAAGAAATAACCAGAGCGCTCCTTTACGCATTT
>QMVO01000371.1 GCA_003661125.1 Methanosarcinales archaeon | reverse complement strand
CCGTGGCAGGAAAGATCTGGGAAGTGCTTTGTGGAACATACCCCATTCTTTTGGCGAGTTCCATCAGTCGCATCTCGTTTATATCCCTCCCATCCAGCAGTATGCTTCCGCGCTGCGGTTTCAAGATTTTATCTATACATCTAAGCAGCGTGGATTTTCCTGCACCGTTTGGACCTACAATGCCTAATACCTCGGCTGGAGCAAGTTCCATGCATATATTCTCGAGAATCGGCGTGCTTGCGTAGCTAAACTCCACATCTTTCAGTTTTAGTTTCATCTCTTTTCATTTCCCTCCTTTTTACTTTACCAATACTCCCTCCTCCTTCTCCTCATTATGAGGTATAAAAACAAAGGAACACCCATGAAGGCTGTTATTACACCCACAGGGATAATAACAGGTGCGATGATACTCCTTGCAACTGCATCTGCCGCAGTAAGCAATACAGCGCCGAAAAGACCTGATGCTGGAAGCAAAAATCTGTTATCACCGCCGATAACCATGCGGCATATATGAGGTGCAACAAGTCCGATGAAACCAATTGTGCCAGTGAAGCAAACGACGGTAGCCACCAAAAGGGATGCAACAATCATTACAAATATTCTGGTGCGCTCGACATTTATACCGAGACTTTTTGCAGTTTCATCTCCGGCACCCATCACATTTAAATCCCATGACTTCAGCATAAGCAAGGGAATACAGCATGCAAGTACGAAAGATATGAGGGAGAGCGTGGGCCATGAGGCCCTGTCAAGATCCCCTACCATCCAGAATACCACCGCTTTCACTGCTTGTGCCTCAGCAAAATACTGAAGCAGTGTTGTCATTGCGGAAAAGAGGTACGTCAATGCAATCCCTGCGAGTATCATCGTCTCAGGTGTTGCGCCTCTACGGCTTGACAAGCCAATGATAATAAACGCACATATAAGAGCAAAGATAAATGCGTTCCCCACTACGAGGTATTCTCCCCCAACGACGCCGAAGCCGGCGAGAATTGCAAGCGATGCACCAAATCCCGCGCCAGAGGAAATCCCAAGTGTATAAGGAGATGCAAGCGGATTTCTTAAAATACCTTGCATCACGGCTCCCGCAACACCAAGAGCAATGCCTGTTGCAATGCCCAATAAGATTCGGGGAAGCCTCAGATGCCACACACATACATCTGCAAGCCAATTTGTACTGAAAGAATCAGGAAAAAGCTTATGGAGAAAAGCAGAATAAGCATCCCATACCGTAATGTTTGCAGAACCAAGCGAAGTGGATACGCCCACGATGAGAAACAAAATTGGGATAAGAGAAATAATAAACATTACTTTCCGTCCGATGAACTTTTTGTATTCTCCACATATTTCAGCTACGGTTTTAGTTCTCTTTCGTATTTCTGTTTCTACTTTTGCCATTTTATTTTTGCGTTACGATATACCAAAGAAATAAAGGGGGGAGAGAAAAATACCTCAAACATTTCGTATTTTCGTACTGCTCTTTTTGCTCCATTTGTTATCTCGCTGCTTGATGCAATGTCCTTAACTCTTTTCTAATGGCGGATACACAAAATTAGCTTCGTTACACTTACGTCTATACGCAGGAATCGATCTACATACTCCTGATGTATCTCCTGTGGTTTCAAATTCGGGAAGAACTCCGGGTGAAGCAATTTTGCCATATATGCAGTGGCTATAACTCTTGCAGGTCCTTTAGTAAAATGTGAATACTGTACAACGTAAACATTTTTATTTACCACTGCACTTACATTAGACAATTCATAACTATCCAAAATTACTTTTACCTGTTTTTCTGCCTCTGATATCGGATAATCTGGCGCATAAGGAGATTTTCTATTTCCCGCAGCCCATATTTGAAGGAATATGAACTCAGGATCCTGTTCAATCACCCATCCAAGACCTACCTTCACACTCCTTGGTAGACCTGCAGCTATATTTCTTCCGCCTGCGAGATCGACAGGATCAAACACGGTATAAACATAGGGAGAACTTGTCACTTGACCACCTGTAAAAAACAGCGAGGTAATCCACACTCGCGGCTTTTCATCCTCTGAAAGTCCCTCTGTTACCGTTACAATAGGGTCCATGCATCTTTCGTAGAATTCAATATACTCTTCAGCCTCCTCTTGCTTATCAAGGATATCTCCAAGCCTCCTCACTTCTTCTATGAAATATTCTCCCGTACGATATTCATAATTGACTATGCAAAGAACAGGAATGCCCGGGAGGTTCTCTTCTAAATATCTCTTACGTTGAATGCCATAAAAAGATTCCGCAGGGTCCGTTGTGATAAGCCACGGAATGTACACATCAGGATGTAAGCTAAGTATCGCCTCAAAATTTGGTGCATACCAGCCTCCACAATCCGGCAAATCGCTTAACTCTGGAAAAAGGGTTGTACTTACCCCAGTCATCCCGGCGTCTACACCAACGAGCTTATCAGTTGCATTAAGCACCTTCAACAATTCGTTATTGGTACACCATACGCTGACAATACGTTCTATTGGCCTATAAAACGTTACATCTTCTCCAAAACCGTCTGTAAACGTCTTCGGTTTTCCACCCCAGTATGCATATACCCACGAAGCATCTCCCACATCATCTAACGTGAAATCACCTTCACCGAGCATATACGGAAGGATTGCGTTAACAAGCTCTTCCTTTGTTAGTTCGTTAT
>QMVO01000370.1 GCA_003661125.1 Methanosarcinales archaeon | reverse complement strand
GTGGTACACATATTCCAAGCTATTTTGTTGATGTTTTCGGGTGTTTACTACGAGATCGATGTCCTTCCTATGTGGATGCAGAAGATCGCTGCTCTTTCTCCTGCTACTTATGCCCTCAGGGGGATGAGAGCGGCGATACTCCATGGTGTGAAAACTGCGGAACTCTGGCGGGAGATCTACCCACTTTTGATCCTCGGTGTGCTCCTTTTGCCATTGGGGATAACGATCTTCTATCGGGTGGAGAACTTCGCCAAGAAACGCGGTTTGCTCAAGCGGAACGGGTGATCACAACTCCACTACGGTGACGCCCGTTCCCCCCTCCTGAGGGGTCCCCAGTCTGAAGCTCTTAATCCTCGAGTCTCGTCTGAGGCGTTCCCAGATGCCTCGTGCCAATCGGCCGCTCCCCTTGCCGTGTATGATCTCCGCCCTGTTTATACCTGTGAGGACAAGTTCGTCGAGGAACGCATCTATCTCCTGCCAAGCTTCCTCCACTGTCTTGCCCCTAACGTCCAGCCGGGTTTTGAAAGAACTTTTCGATGGCACTTTGACACGAAGGGTTGCACGAGATTCCCTGGGTGTTGAGGAAACTTTGGTCAGCTCGTAGAGGGGTATCCTCACCCTTCTGACGTCGAACTGAACGGTTGCCTTTTCTTCGTCCACATCGATAACCTCTCCGATAGCAGCGCTTCCCTTGATTTTCACGTAATCGCCCACACGGAGAGGTTCTGCTTCTAAAAGTTTGAGGCTTTCTACACTCTTTCTGTCGGCTTCCAGTTTCTTCTCCATTTTGACGAGCTCACTGATTTGTTTCTTTTGTTCTTCCAGAGAGGCTTTGGCGCTCGCTTCAACCATCATGTGGAGTTTTCTCCTGTAGTTCTCGATTGCGTTGTCCATTTCACTAAGCTCATGATCAGCGCGCTTGATACCCTCCTGTTTCAACTCGTCCTTCATCTTTTCTATTTCTTGGAGCTGTACGGTTATTTCCTGTTCTTTTTCCTTCAGTTTTCTATGTAGCTCTTCGACATTCGATAACCGCTTTTGGAGCTCTTGGATTGTTTCCCAAAGGTTTTTGACAGATGGATCGATCAGGGATTCGGCTTTTTCCACTATACGATGTGGGAAGCCGAGTGATCGAGCCGTGTCGATAGCGTGAGCACCGGCAGGTACTCCCAACCTTATCCTGTAAGTTGGAGCCATTTGTTCGGTGTCGAACTCCACGCTTGCCACTTTCATTTTCGGATGTTTCAAAGCGTGAAACTTTATCTCTGCAAGATGCGTGGTGACCAAGCTCAGCACACCACGATTGGACAGCTCCTCCAAGATGGCGACCCCAAGTGCTCCCCCCTCTGTGGGGTCAGTACCGGTTCCCAATTCGTCCAACAGTACGAGATCGGAATCCGTCGCCTTTTCCAATGCAACCAGCACGTTGCGCATGTGAGCGGCGAAGGTACTCAAACTTTCTGCGATGTTCTGTTCGTCGCCGATATCCGCGAAGATCTCGCCGAAAAGGGGAATCTTTGAGGAAGCGTTGCAAAGCACCGGATAGCCCATCTTCAGCATGAGAGCCGCAAGTCCCGCGGTCTTCAACGCCACGGTTTTTCCACCCGTGTTGGGACCGGTGATTACGAGTATCGTATAGCTGTTTCCCACTTTGATGTTTACCGGAACAACTTTGGAATCCGGAATCAGTGGATGCCGCGCCTCTTTGAGGTCGAGAAGCTTTGTCGTGACAGGTTTTATCACGGAAGCCTTCCGTTCAATGGCGAATCTGGCGCGGGCTGCCAAGCTGTCGAGCCAGCCGGCCGCATCCAACATCTTCTTGAGAAGGTTGTGGTTTTCCACCACGAGGTCGGTCAGATACCGGAGAATCTTCGCAACTTCTTCTCGTTCGAAAGAAAGCTTTCGCACAAGGCTGTCGTTGAGAGGGATCAACTCTTCCGGTTCCATGTAGAGTGTTGCTCCGCTGGACGAGGAACCAACAACGATTCCTCGAATCATGGAACGTCTGTCGCTCCTAATAGGAAGGACATATCTATCGAAACGTTGGAGTACGTTGGGCTCTTGAAGAGCTTGACTCAATTTGCCGCTGAGATAACGGGATAGTCGAGAATGGATCCCCTTTTCCAAGAGTTTGAGCTCTTTTCTGATGCGCTTCAACAGCTCCGATGCGGAATCTTTCACATAGCCATCCACGTCCACACACCGGTTCACTTCCGAGACGATCTGTGAAGGGAGAAGAATATTGGAAGCGAAGCGGGCTAATTTCCCATATTTATGAAGGGCTTTGATCTTTTCGACCACCTCTTTCACCACTTCAACAGCACCGGATATCTTGCGTAGTTCTTTTCCTTCTAAGACCGCACCACTTGATGCTTTGGAAAGAAGCACATCCACGTCTTCTAAACCTGAAAAGCTGAATCCGCCATCATAACGGAAGACATCCAAAGTTTCAGAAAGCAACTCGAGTTCCCTATCCAAATCTGCTGGCGGTTCTTCCTTTTTCAAGTGACGTTTCCCATAGATAGACGAAGCGTGACACACCACCTGATCCACGACTTTGTGAAATTCTAATTTGATGAAGAGATCGTTCATCGCTCTGCCTTCAGCACCCGCGCTATCTTTGGTGAGAAGTCTTTGCCCCTTTTCTTATCGTAGAAATGAATCAAAACGAAGTCTGC
>QMVO01000369.1 GCA_003661125.1 Methanosarcinales archaeon | reverse complement strand
GTGTATAGTGAGGTGCGATTCCGATATCACGATTACCCCGCTGACACCGTAAGGAGCGAATTTGTGGAATGTCGAGTTTACTATCGCGGCGCCCGCTTTCAGCGCTGCTTGATTCATATGTTTCTCGATTTGGACCACATTGTCGAGAATGTCCGGTTTACAATCGTAGAATTCCGCTATCAAGTGCCTGCCAAGTGCCTTCATTTCACATCCCTCCCCACGTGTGATTTTCTTAGTCTATTTCTATCCAAAGAATCACCGCTTTCTTTTTCTTATCGGGATTCCGAACCTTATGCTTCTTATCCGCCTTGTAGTAAAAACAGTCACCCGCTTCCAGTTTGTGCTTGGTATCGTCGAGCCATAACTCGATTTTCCCCTCGATTACGAAGCCGAATTCTTCTCCTTCGTGGTATCCCTCTTCTTCTGTTTCAGCCTCTGGTTCTAACACAACGTAAAGGGGATCTATCTTCTTGGTTTCCACGTCGGTCATCAATATCTGCGAGTGCACACCCTCTGGCTCGTCGTATATGGGTACTCGTTCTTCCTTCTTGAAGATCACCTTCTCTTCCTTGAAGTCCGAGAAGAATCTTCTTAGATCGCTTCCAAGCGCGCGCAATATCTTTTCCAGCGTATCGAGTGATGGTGATGTCTTGTTCGTTTCGAGTTGTGATATGAAACTTCTCGTTACGTCAGCTCGCGTAGCAAGTTCTTCCTGAGTCAGTCCCCGCGACAGGCGGAGACGGCGTAACTTTTCCCCCAGTTGCATTTACTCACCACCGCTTTGTTTTTAAGACCTATTTGTTCAGTAAAAGTTTACCAACCTAAAAGCACTGTGGATAATAATTACCATTTCTTTCAAGTCCCTGGATAGGTTGGTCATGGAGCGAATAATCCACAGTTAATGTTTTTTATACTTAACAAACATGAGGAGTTTCATAGGCATTATACCCCCCCACCCCCACCATGTCAATCCGTGAGTTTAGTTGTTGAATTTTCGATACAGAGACTTAACCTATGGTGTCTACTGCATATTATTGCATGCAAAAAAACGCAATATGTGCAATAATATGCACGTAATCTTTCTCATCGAAGAGCTTACAGATCAGCTTTTCTGCACGAAGAAGAGTGTGGCACGATGTTGCTATATACTACAATGAAGGGGGTGTATTCATGAATTACAAATCCAAGTTGTCAAAACTGGCCGAAGGTATCACATCTTCTATCATTCGGGAGCTTCTAAAATTTGCCTCCGAACCAGGATTTATCTCATTTGGTGGGGGCGTTCCCGATCCTGAAACCTTTCCAAGAAAAGAGCTGGCTGAAATAGCGAAGGAAGTGATTGAAAAAGAGTACAGATTCTCTTTACAATATGGGACCACGGAAGGCGATCCTCTTCTTAAGGCGCAGTATATCAGGTACCTCGAAAGGTGGGAAGGGTTGAAGGGGCTGACCGAAAACAATTTGTTGATCACCGTGGGATCGCAACAAGCTCTCGACCTGATTGCGAGGACCTTTCTCGATGAAGGAAGCATCGTGGCACTAAGTCTTCCTGCCTACTTGGGGGCTGTTTCGGCCTTCAAGATGAGAAATCCCAGATTTCTCACGGTTCCACTTTCTGAGGATGGAATGGAAACGGAGATTCTTGAGAAGAAGTTAGAATCGCTCTCCAGTGAAGAACTCCAAAGGTTCAAATTCGTTTACACTGTTCCCAACTTCCACAACCCTGCAGGTGTGACCCTCTCGTTGGAGAGAAGAAAACACCTTCTCGAGCTGGCAGAGCGCTTCGACTTCTTCATCGTCGAAGACGATCCTTACGGTGCTCTCCGCTTCGAGGGTGAACACGTGCCATCCATCTTCAAACTTGGCGGCATGGACAGGGTGGTTCTACTCAACACCTTCAGCAAAGTGCTGAGCCCGGGTTTGAGGATAGGTTTGGTGATCGCTCACGAATCGGTGATTTCGAGGTTGGTACGGGTAAAACAAGGTGTGGATCTATGTTCGCCCAGCTTGACTCAGAGGATCGCTGCACGCTATATGGAACGCTACGATATGCTCGCGAAGCTCAAAGAGACGCTCGAAATCTACCGCGAAAAGAAAGACGTCATGATGAAAGCCTTCGAAAGGCATTTATCTGATATCGGTGCACGCTGGACAAGACCAAAGGGGGGGCTTTTCAGTTGGATTGTCTTGCCCGAGGATTTCGACACCTTAGAGATGCTGGAAATTGGGAAAGAACACAAGATCCTCTGGATCCCGGGTTCAGCGTTCCATGTTGATGGGAGCGGTCAGAACACCATGAGAGTTTCTTACTGCCTTCCTTCAAAGGAAGAGATTGGAGAGGGAGTTGAACGAATGCGGCGAGCAATGGAAGCGTATAAGAAGGCGAAGGTCCCTTCGAGGTGAGAGTGTGTACAGAATATTGGTCATAAATCCAGGTTCGACATCCACCAAGGTCGCCATATTTGAAGACGAGAAAAGTATCTGTGAAGAGAAGCTCTCTCATAAGGTAGAAGAACTGGACGGGTTCGAAAGAATTACAGATCAAGAACCCATGAGGCGAGCTGCTGTGGAGGAGTTCTTGCGATCTCATGGATACAGCGTGAGAGATTTCAACGCTATCGGTGCACGTGGTGGCATTCTCGAGCCGATCCCTGGCGGAACTTACAAAGTAGATGAATATATGG
>QMVO01000368.1 GCA_003661125.1 Methanosarcinales archaeon | reverse complement strand
CCTTGACTAAAAACATTCATAAAGATTTTCTTTTAGCACAAACTTTTCTTTAAAAAAGAAACCTTTACTAAAGAAAAACTCTTTCTTAGCACAGGTTCTTTCTCGTAGAAAGAAAGTGTTTTGTAAAAAGAAAGAGTGTAAAACCAGAAAGCCCGCCCAAAATAACTATACCCATAATCTCAGACACAAACACATAGGACAGCGCGGGTGTATATGACCCGTTAAACACGAGTAGAAAATAATCATACCAATTTTCTCCTATTACTATCCCTTTTGGAAAACCGAATCCATATAAGGGATATAACAATGTTGCAGGCATTTCCCACATCCTGTCCTCACATAGATGCAAGAACGTGGCGAACGAGAGGCAGAAGAAACCATCGCGATGATTTTTTAAGAACAATCCAATTGTTATCAATATCAAAACGAAGAGCAGTGTATGCCCGAACAGCCTTCGATTTGCTACCGATTCGCCAAGCAGGATACGACCTATCGGCTTGTCTATCAGGTCCGGAAGAATCGCTCCAAGTGCAATGAACAAGTAGTTGATGTTCGGTCTTATCCCTTCCCTTATCCTTGGAAGAACTAATTGCGATATGATGAATGCGACGCCGAGCGTGATCCCTATGTGTCCGAATACGAACATGGTTATATGTTATCTCTGCGTGATAAAAATTGATTGGATTGCGAGAAGATTTTATATGCATTTGTCCTGGGAAGGGGAGGAGAGAGGGCAAAAGTAAAAGGTAAAAGCAAAGGGTTTTATTATACGCAGTTCTAAGTAAGAAATGAGCAAACATGAAAATCATGGATAAATACCGAAAAGCAGTGGACGAATTCGTAGAAAGGGTGTTGGATAAATATAGCGACAGAATAGATAGCATCATCTTGTTTGGCTCTGTTGCGAGAGGCGAGGCGGGGGAGGAATCCGATATTGATATCCTAATTGTAACGAAGGAGGAAGACTTTAGATTGAGACGCACGTTTATAGGAATAGCTTTCGATATTCTGCTGCAAACCGGAGAAAACATTTCTGTGAAGGCTCTTTCAAAAGATGAATTTGAAAGGCATAAAAATTTTTCTTTCTTGAGTAGTGTTATTTCGGAGGGTGTAAAAGTTGCCTGAGGAAGAGGAGATTGAGATACTTATTGAAAGAGCAAAAAGAAGGCTTGATGCTGCTTATCACTTATTCGAGGATGGTTTTTTTGAGGATGCTGTGAGCAGGGCATATTACAGCATGTATTTTGTGGCGAAAGCGCTCCTTTTGAAAAAAGATATAACCGTGAAGACACATAAAGGACTTCTTTCCAAGTTCGGATTGGAGTTCGTTAATGAAGGGGTGGTTGAAGAATACTACGGAAGAGCGCTGCGAATCGCAGAAGAACTCAGGGAGGAGGCTGATTATTCAATTTCCCGTGAAATCACAAAGGAAGATGCAGAGTCAATAATCGAAGATGCAGAGAAGTTTTTAGAGCGAATAAAAAGAGCGATACGGGAATTAAAATTGAGGCATTAGCAATGTTTAAAGAACTCGCACCCTACGTAATTACCGCCACCGTAATCATCTGCACATTAATCGCCATAAAAATCAAGAAAAAAGATGTTTTTACCACAGACGGTATATTCGCGGTCGCAGGATTCGCATTAGGACTGTTCATCACATCCTTGAACCTGAAATACAGCAACAACTACCTCATCTCTTTGGGTCCTCTATTGGCTATCGCCTGTTTGCTGTATCTACGCTTCAGAACTAAAATTTTAACAAACAGCATAGACTTCAATCTTGATTTTAGCAGCAATGATAAGAAAAGCTGAACATTACTTCTGGAGACCTGAAAATGGAGAACGTGAATGCTGAAGGGCAAAAGGTTTTATTATATGCAGTTCTAAGTGAGAACTGAACACACCCCCCAGGAAAGGTAGAAAAAATTAGGTGAGGAAATGATAAAGAAAGGGAAAGCAGTTGTTTGTATAGTCGGTTTAGGCTACGTTAAACTTTTTTGCAAGCAAAAACCTTTGCTAAAAAACACTTTTCTTTATAAAAGAAACCTGTGCTAGAGAAATAAAATGAAAAACAAAACCGTCTGTATTGTAGGATTAGGCTATGTAGGTTTACCGTTAGCTGAGACGTTCTCAAACCATTTGAAGACGATTGGATTCGATATAGACGATGATAAGATAGGGGATCTAAATAACAATAACAAAGACAACATAGAATTCACTTCAGACCCCCAAAAGATAAAAGAAGCTGATTTTGTTCTAATCTGCGTGCCAACGCCAGTAACAAAGTCAAAAGAGCCGGATTTGAGATATGTAAAATCAGCAGCGGAAATCGTTGGCAAAAACCTGAAGAAAGGTGCAATCGTAGTCTTAGAATCCACAGTTTATCCGGGCGTAACAGAAGAAGTTATTGCTCCCATCTTAGAAAAAGAATCAGGACTAAAATGCGGAGCGGATTTCAAAATCGGCTACTCCCCAGAGAGGATAAAACCCTGTGATGAAGCACATACTCTGGAAAAGATAACGAAGATACTTGCTGGAATAGATGATGAGACCACCGAAACTTTAGCCGAGCTTTACGGTTTAATCACCAATGTCTACAAAGCCAAAGATATAAAGACAGCCGAAGCTGCAAAAGTCATTGAGAATATCCAGCGAGACCTGAACATTGCATTGATGAACGAATTG
>QMVO01000367.1 GCA_003661125.1 Methanosarcinales archaeon | reverse complement strand
TCTGCACCATGTCTTATCAATTCACGTGCAAGTTCAACGGTTTTTACCGCCGCGATAGAACCAGTAACGCCTAAAACGATCTTCTTTCCTGACAAGGAATGACTCTTTGTCCCTTTAATCCTGAGGGTTGGATGTGGTCCTCTCTCTGCCATAATGGACCGGTCGGGATTTGAACCCGAGGCCTCTCGCACGCCAAGCGAGTGATCTTCCAACTGATCTACCGGCCCTTACAGACTCCCCGATACATCCTCCATTATCCGCTCACAATAGACACATCTGAACCGAGGTGGGTTTTCGCTCACCGTGATGAATTTAGAAATAACCGGCTCCGTTTCCGCATTGGATATGCAATTAGGATTCGCACATCTTATAATGCCCTCTATCGACTTTGGAAGATAAACACTATGCTTTTCTGTTACTTCGGAATCGCGTATTATATTTATTGTTGCGTTTGGTGCAATCAAAGCGATTTTATCCACTTCTTCAGGCTTTAGCTCCCGGTCTTCCACCTTTACTATGTCCTTTCTGCCCATCTTCTTGCTTTTCACGTTCATAACAACGCTTAAAACCGCGTCAGTCTTTGCATTTATCTCTAATATTTTCAACACGTTTAACGCCTGCCCGGCAGTGATATGGTCAATAACAGTCCCATTTTTGATTGGCACTATTTTTAGCTCTTTTTTCATCTTAATGGGGCCGCCGAGATTTGAACTCGGGACAACTCGGTCTTCAGCCGAGCGCTCTCCCAGTCTGAGCTACGGCCCCGCATCCTTCTACTTAAATTTTTTTCTCTCTTTTCACTTATAAATATTCTCCCACCTTATTTATTTTATATATGATGGAAGAAGAGATAAAAAAAGCGATAGATTTTGTGGTATCGAAAAATGCGGGAGTGAGGTATGCAGATATTCGCATTGAAAAGGGTTCTGCGACTGTTATCGAATTAAGAGATGATGTCCTCAGAGAGATGAGTTATGGTATAGACCAGGGCGTAGGCGTAAGAGTCTGCTATAAAAACTCGTGGGGGTTCTCTTCTTCTAATGATGTGGCATTTACCAGGTTGAAAGATACTTTTGAAGACGCTTTGAACATCGGTAGAGCGCTATCACTCTCAGCATCGAATAAGCACGCAGAAGCTGTAAAAATAGCACACTCGGAGCCAAAGAAGGACTATTTTAAACTAAAACCGAAGATAAACCCCGATGATGTCAGTATTGAAGAGAAGAAGCGCATGGTTAAAGAGGTGCACAAAGCGGCAAAGAAACACTCTCCTCACATAAAAACCGTCTCTATCCTATACTTAGATGGTTACGAGGAGAAGATATACGCGGATTCAGATGGGAGTTATATTGTAATGGAGACGCCCGCGGTTTTTATGCGTGTGCGCACAGTAGCGAGAAAGGGGAATGTTTTGCAGGAAGGCACAGAAAGCATAGGAGCTGTGGCAGGGTTTGAAGCCATAGAAGAGGAGAATCCTGAGGTCGTGGGCGTAAAGGCAGCGGATAAAGCTGTCAGGTTGCTTGATGCAGACCTGCCACCACCTGGTGAGTTCACAGTGATAATGGACAACAAACTTGCGGGTGTGTTCATGCACGAAGCACTTGGGCATTCTGCAGAAGCAGATCACGTATTATATGGAGAATCAATACTGAAGGGAAAATTGGGAGAGGAAATAGCATACGAGGGTCTAACAGTTGCCGACGACCCGACCATCGAGCTTTCTCATGGTTATTACAAGTATGATGATGAGGGAATGAAGTCAAAAAGGACAGAAATAATAAAAGACGGCATCCTGGTCTCATATTTGCACACTCGAGAAACTGCGGGCAGGTTAGAAGCGATACCTACCTCGAACGCAAGAGCTGCGGATTATTCTGAGGTGCCATTGGTCAGGATGAGCAACACAGTAATTGAGGAAGGGGACTGGAATTTTGAAGATATGCGTGAGGATATGCCTTTTGGAATCTATGCCAAAGGTATGCGAGGAGGACAGGTAGATACGGTAAGGGGTGAATTTCAGTTCAGTGCCGAAGAGGCATTTCTGATAGAGAAGGGTGCTCTTTCAAAAAGGCTGAAAAACATTTCTCTTTCCGGAAGGACCCTTGACGTACTAAAAAACATAGATGCCGTGGGTAAAGATAAAAAACGAGGTTCAATAGGATTTTGCGGTAAAGATGGTCAAGAAGTCCCTGTTTCTGAGTATGCCCCGCATGTAAGGGTAAAGAAGATACTGGTTGGTGGTGCTTCCTCTTAGCGTTTTTATCTATCCTACGAGCGAACTACTGATTGATTATATTATGGATAGCATAGGGAAAGCGGTGGTTATTCTCTCTTTGTTAGGCATTGGTATCTTATACGGGATATCATTAACTTCTTTTGTGGAACCCCCTTACGTGCCTCTGGAAGAAGTTGCGGTTGGAACTCACGAAGGTACGTTTATACGTACAAAGGGTGTTATCACTGATCTCAGCGTCACGGAATACGGAAATCTGCTCACGCTAAGAGGAAACAAAACAGAGCTGCTGATATTTGTTGACTTAGGAATAGGAAAGGAACAATTGAACCTGAGCTATGGCGATGAAATAGAGGTTCAAGGCAGAGTGCAGTTATACAAAGGCAGGTACGAACTCGTAGCTGCTGAAAACACAATAAACAAGGTAAGTGCCGAAAATGAAAGTGCGGTCTCTTTCG
>QMVO01000366.1 GCA_003661125.1 Methanosarcinales archaeon | reverse complement strand
TCAGATGACTTACGAGATTGTTCTTTCAAAAAAGGCTTTCAATCAACTAAAAAAGCTTGATAAAACCGCTCAAAAGAGAATCTTCAAGGCTCTTGAGAGGATTCGTATCCGGCCTGAAGAGTACGTGCAAAAGTTAGTCGGCTCTTCAGAATTTCGCTTACGTGTAGGGGATTATCGGTTAATACTTGACATCGATAAAGAAAAAATCCTGATCATGGTTTTGAAGATCGGACACCGGAAAAATATTTATGACTGACCCAACAAACGCCCCCGTGAATACCTCCTGTTTCATTCGAGTGTGGCATGGATGGGGCTTATGTGATGAATAGAAAAATAGGGATGGAAAATGGAGAAATTCGATAAAATCGCTTTAGGTATTATCTTAGTGGTTCTCCTATCAGAGATATTCTTTTCCTTAATGGGATTTAGGGAGATAGGACTTTTTCAATTAATTGAAGTACTAACTTGGACATTATTTTCTAATTTCCTGCTTGGTTGGTATTTTATGTTTGGTGGGTTTTGGACGCTACTTGTTAAAATACTCCCTCCCATGTGCGATATGAACCTTCTCTATTATTTTAGTTATATAAAAACAGGATATATTTATCTTATCTTTTACATTCTCGGATGGCTTTCAGTTCCAATAATAGCAAAATACACAAATGGATTACATCCTGTAAAACGGCTCATTTATATTTATATCCTCCCACAATTGATAATGGGAATAGCCTTTATGCTTCAATTTCCATTTCATTGAAAGAAAGGATTTAAAATGTTAAAGTCCAGCCTATAACAAACGTGGATGCTCCCGAATTCATTCGAGCGTGGGAAAGTTGGGGCTGATACTTCTTCGAGCATATTAGTATGTGTATATTGTGGTTGTGAGTATTTCTCGCAGTATTTTTTCTGGCACGTACCCTTGGATAGCGTCGAATTTTCGATATATAACGCTTTGATCGTCAAATAATTCTTTTAAGATTCGTTTATCGCCTGATACAATTATTTGGGCTGGTTTTCTTTCGAGTATTGTCTCAATCAACTCTCTCATCTTTCCCGTGTGGTGTTTGATCTCTTCTTCGCGGAGTCGTTCGAATCTGCGCTGGCTCCACCCGCCTTTGGTGTGTTTTGATTTGACGCTTGAGTGCACCTCTTTGTGCGAGAGAACTTCGTTTGGGGTTGCGAGCATCACAAAACCGTGCCCTGCGTGTGCGATTACAACGAGAATTAGGGTTTTTGGGTCAAATAACTTGCAGAGCGGATTTGTGTTAAATTTTGTTGACTGTTGGTGGGTGGGGTGTGTGATTGTGAATGGTGGAATTATTAAGAGGTGGATTATGTGGTTTTGGTCGTGGAAAATGGCGCATCCTGTCTGTGCGGCAAGGTTTTTCACTGTTTTTTCGAGCTGGGGGCATTCTGTGAGGAGCGATTTTGGAGGGAGCTCTTTTGGTTGGAGGTAGATTGTTTGGAGGGTTTCTCTCTCTGCGCGAATGCTCCTGAGTTCTTTTAAGATCTCGAAGAGTTTTGCCTTGCTTGCGGTGTGTCGTTTCAGACCAACGCCACTTAGACTGTTTGTGCCGAGCATGCTGCTTGTATTGTTTGTATTCCATGCGTCTATCCTTTTTTCTACATTTCTTTTCTCTATTTGTTCGTGTTCTTCTCTTTTTCTTTGCTCGCTCTTCTGGCTTGCTTTTTCAAGTTTTTCTTTCAGTATCTTCACTTCTTCGTGAGCCTGTTGTCTTTCTGCAAGGGCACGCTTCTCACGCTCAACCGTCTTTTTAAATCGCTCTCTCAGGGTTTCATTCTCCTGTTTTAACTGGGTGATTGTTTCTTCGAGCTGGGCTATATCCTGACCTTTTTTCTTGCCGAAAAGATTCATTTTAGATCACTGACCGTTATTTTCCCCAGAAAACATTATTTTTTCTCTTTATCGCAAGGAAATCCTCTAGTGTCTCGAATTCGTCTGGTGAGAGCTTGTCTTTGAGGTCGAATTCGAGTATCTTTGAGTGACGCTCGGGTATCTCGACGTAGAGTAGATCGTTCTCTTTGATCTGTCTGCCCACGATGGGTCCATCGATTGCAACCGCAACTTCGTCCCCGTACCGCGCTTCACCTATGTTCTCTCCCGCGTCTTGCAGTCCTTTGATCACACCCACGTGTGTTCCGTCCGCTTTCATCAAATTGAGTCTCGTTTTGATCACACCCCCGAGCACCTGTACTCCGACCACTGCTGGTTTGCTCTGGCGAAAGATGCAGTGTGGGAGTATCTTGACTCGCCCAGGTCTCACTATAACCTCGCTCTGCTTCTTATCCACGAGGTGTTTCTGCTCTTCCACCCATAACCCATAGTCTTCGATCAACTTGTATATTACATTGCCGAGAAATAGCTTCACATCGCTCTCTCTAAGCTCTTCCTTTGCGTCAGGCAGTAATTTTACATTAAATCCAATAATAACTCTATAAAACTCGTTTTTTAAAATATTGGTCTCTATTATATCTTTTTTGGTTATATCACCAATGTTTGCTCTTCTAATTGGTATGTCATCTCTTTTAAGCTCGTTCACAATGGCTTCAAGCGAGCCGAGGGTATCTGCCTTTATGGTGATACCTGTGGTGTCGGTCTCTATCAGTATGCTCTTCATATCCTGCTGCATCTCTCTCACCACACCATCCTGTGTCCCGGAATCGATGACGCGG
>QMVO01000365.1 GCA_003661125.1 Methanosarcinales archaeon | reverse complement strand
TCTGTGTACTCCTTCACAATGAAGGGACCCATGCCCACGATCTTGTCTATATCCGCCACTGTCCAGGTTTCCAGCCAGGTTCCGTTATTTACAGCTTCTTCGAGTGCGTGCTTGGGCAAGATGTCGACACTGCCGACATACCTAAGTCCAGGGGCAAAAGGCTTGTTGTAAGTGATCTTGACGGTGTACTCGTCGATCAACTCGACCGTTGGAGGGTTCCCTTCATCATCGGTTATAACGTCGTAGGTATCTCCAGCATTGTCTGGGTTCGTCCAGATTTTGGCGAAGCTGAAGTAAACGTCCTCAGCGGTGAACGGGTGTCCATCCGACCACTTCAGCCCTTTGCGGATATGAAAGATGTAGCTCCGGCCGTCTTCAGAGACCTCCCAGCTCTTGGCGAGCTGACCTCCACGAATCCCTCCGTTCTTGTCGAAGTCCACGAGTTGCTCAAGGAACCATCCAATGATGTCGGTAGAACTCGTTTCTTGGGCGTTAGCGGGATTCAAAGTTTTGGGACCTGATGTAGTACTGAGAAAGAGTGTTCCACCGTACCTCCCGGTATAGGGTTCCACGATGTACTCAGGTTCTGCCGCTATCGCGGCCACAACTGCAAACAAAAGTACAGTCAGTACGAACAGCTTTCTCACTTTGCCAACACCTCCTTGAAAATGGTATGATATACATCAACAACCTACATAATAAGTATATCAGAAAAATA
Source organism: Methanosarcinales archaeon (assembly GCA_003661125.1). Classification (GTDB taxonomy): domain Archaea; phylum Halobacteriota; class Syntropharchaeia; order Alkanophagales; family Methanospirareceae; genus QMVO01. Next base: position 1,982 of record QMVO01000365.1, on the reverse strand, counting down.
AAAAGCAATGGGAATTCAAAGTGAAGTAGGGAGGTGAATTACTTGACCCGTTTGATGGATCATATACAGCAGAGGCGAGCCTTTGTCGTTGAAACCTTGCCACCGAGAGGCCCGAACCCAGAAAGATATTTGAGTTACGTACGCTCCGTTTGGAAGCTTGGAGTCTCCGCCATAGCGGTTACGGATATGCCTCTTGCCAGGGTGCGGGTCTCCCCATGGGCGGTCTCCGGATTGATGATTCGAGAGGGTATGGAGGTTCTTCCACATTTCAGTCGAATCACGCGAAATAAATGCCGGATCGAGTCGGATCTCCTAGGTTTTCACGTGCTCGGTGTACGCAACCTCTTGTTGTTGTCTGGCGACGATCCGAGCCACGGCGATTATCCCGAATCTTCTAAGGTGCAGGATCTTTCCATATACGATCTTGTCAGACTCGTCAAACTTATGAACACGGGTACTGATCTGGCAGGAAACAAATTAAATGCCCCAACAGAGTTCCACGTTGGCGCTGTCTTCGGCCATAACTTCGATGAAGAAGTGGAGAGGGTGGAGAAAAAGATAGAGGCCGGTGTCGATTTCTTCATATCACAACCGGTCTTCAAAGAGGAGAATCTCCAGCGCTTCCTCGGCAAATTATCGAAGGTTCCGCCGATCTTGGTCTCCGCCGTGGTCTTCAAGAATCGTTCTCAGCTTTCACATTTTGCTTCGGTTCCAGGAGTAGTACTTCCGAAAAGCTTTGTCGAACTGCTCGAGAAAGGCCGGAGCGACGAATACATCAAAGCGTATACCACAGATTACGTGCTAAAAGTGGTGGAGGAGCTACAGCCTCATGTATGTGGCGTCTACGTGGCGGGTATCGTGAGAGATCTTTCTTTCATGTCTCAACTTAGCCAGATGCTGGGCTCAGAATGTTTCTAAGTACTTTACCAGTTCCCAATCGGTTACCGAAGTGCGAAACTCTTTCCACTCTTTTTCCTTCGCTTCAAGGAATTTCTGGTAGATGTGGTCTCCGAGCACTTCTTTGACAAGCTCACTCGTCTTCGCTTCATCTATCGCTTCTTTTAGAGTGCCAGGAAGTTGCTCTATGGCATGCTCGGCTCGTTTTCGCTCATCCATCTCGAAGATGTTCTCTTCTACCGCTGGTGGCGGTTCGATCGCCTTTTCGACGCCATCGAGTCCAGCTGCGAGCATCACCGCGAAGGCGAGGTACGCATTACACGTTGGATCGGGGCTCCTGTACTCTATCCTCGTTGCTTTTCCACGAGCCATAGGTACCCTGACAAGCGCCGATCTATTGCCGAGAGACCATGCCACATTCACCGGGGCTTCGTATCCGGGAACGAGTCGTTTGTAACTGTTGACGGTGGGATTGGTGATCACCGTGATGGCCTTCGCGTGTTTTATAACACCGCCGATGAAATGCTTGCAAACAGTGCTCAAGCCTGCTTCTTCTCTTTCATCGTAGAAGGCGTTTTCATCACCTTTAAAAAGACTCATGTGAGTGTGCATGCCTGACCCGTTGACTCCGTAGAAGGGTTTGGGCATAAAGGTGGCGTGGAGCCCATGTTTTAGAGCGACAGTTTTCACCACGAGTTTAAAAGTTTGAAGATTGTCGGCGGTCCTCAAAAAACTGTCGTACCGAAAGTCGATCTCGTGTTGGGATGGGGCTACCTCGTGATGCGACGTCTCGACTTCCAAGCCCATAGCCTCCAAAGCCAACACGATATCCTTCCGAGTGTCTTCTCCTCTGTCTACAGGTAGCATGTCGAAGTAGCCCCCCTCATCGAGAAAGCGCAGAACAGGTTTGAGTGTTTGGGGATCCCTTGGAAGGAGGAAGAACTCCGGCTCTGGTCCTGCGTAAGCTTCAAATCCCATCTTTCGAGCCTTTTCGAGCACCAGTTTCAGACGATAACGCGGATCTCCTTCAAAGGGTTTCTTATCGCTGGTGTAAACATCGCAGATCAGGCGAGCACTACGTCCAC
>QMVO01000364.1 GCA_003661125.1 Methanosarcinales archaeon | reverse complement strand
TTAAGAGGTATCCATGAGGATTTTAAACTTATTCACGCAGAAGAAATCGAAGTAGCCGATTGGGTGCGATGGAAATGTAAGTATGGGTGTAAAGCATACGGAAAGCACCTTACTTGCCCGCCTTATACACCAAAGCCAGAAGAGACAAGAAAGCTTATAAGGGGATATGAAAAAGGGCTTATCGCGAGATTCAAAGATGTGCAGCCGAATACAGAAGTCCCTCCTGCACATATTCATCATTTTCTCTGGGATGCGATATTGGAGATGCACAACACGATGTTTAAATTAGAAAGACACACCTTTCTCTCAGGCTATTACAAAGCGTTTGCAATGGGTGCACTTCCTTGCTCCTATTGTGCTGATTGCTTGCCAGAAAGAATAGATTTTGTTCTTGATCAAGCATCAAAGAGATTTTGTGAGCATCAGGATCGCGCAAGACCGTCAATGGAGGCGTGCGGAATTGACGTGTATAAGACTGTGAGGAAGGTTGGTTATAGAATAGAAGTCCGCACATCGCCTTATGAAGAGATAACTTTTTTCGGGTTGCTGTTGATTGAATGAAATCTCTATATTCCAAACTTTTTTCGGCTTTTTTCTAAAACCGAGTTTTATTAGGGGATATTATTTGTATCCCTAACAACTTCTTTCAATTTATGTCTCGTAAGAGAGTATGTCGCGCGGAATAAGGATTAACCACCAGAAGGAAATAGCAATTTATGCTGTTTTAATATTTGTAGCGATGCTGAGCTTGACGATTATGGCGCCAGCGATTAAGGAGTTTATCATTGACCGTTTCGGCGCCAGCAATACCGAAGCGAGTATGTTCTTTACACTTGAAATGCTTGCATACGTGATTTTTGCCGTTGTCTGGGGTTCGCTCTCGGACAAGTGCGGAAAAAGGAAGCCTTTCATTGTTTTTGGATTCGGCGGCTCTGCTGTTCTATATTTTCTAATGGCGCAAGCGAATTCACTAACTCTTCTTTTGGCACTCAGGTTTATACAGGGAGCTATCACGGTTATGGCATGGTCGCTCGTGATGACGAGTGCGCTGGATATCGTGCAGAAAGGGAGTTATGGAAGGACGATGGGTGCGATTGGTATGGCAATGATGTTTGGAATGGCATCAGGTGCGCCAGTTGGAGGCTTGCTGGCAGAGAAATATGACGTGTTTTTTCCGATGTATTTCGCTTCTTTCCTCTTCCTAATTGGCAGTTTCATCTCGGCGACCCTGATACACGATGTCCGCATTGAAAACAACCCAGATACAATACTCGAATCCGTAAAAGTTTTAGTTGAGAAGAGAGAACTCGCAATTCCTTTTGTTTTTAGTTTTGTTGACCGATTCACGGTTGCATTTTTTATCCTCGCATTCCCGCTGTATCTGTTTGATGCCTTTGGATTCGGCATTGCAGAACGAGGGATGTATCAAGCACTGCTCCTCTTTCCTTTTATCCTGCTCCAGTATCCGTTTGGGAAGCTATCAGATAAAATAGGGAGAGCATTTCCCCTTATTGTTGGTTCATTTTTCTATGGTTTAGAGATGTGCCTGGTAGGCTTCGTGGGCAAAACAATGCTCATCGCTCTAATGCTTACCTGCGGCGTGTTTGCCGCAATGATGTTTCCCGCGAGCATTGCACTGGTTGGGGACATATCACCGCAAAATAAGAGAGGTACTGCGATAGGAGGATTCAATGTTTTTGGCTCGCTGGGATTTGTAGCGGGTTTTTCTGCATCTGGTATTCTTTCTGACATTTATGGTTATTGCACCAGTTTCATTTTAGGTGGATTTTCCGAGATATTGGTGGCGCTGATTGCAATACCATTCCTGGTGAGGTTGCGCTCAATGGATGGCTGCGGCAAACAAACGATAAACTTTAAAAGCCTAAATAGATAATAAAGTAAAACCATGAAATGAAAAAAAACATCGCAGTAATTGGAACAGGATATTGGGGGAAGAACCTCGTCAGAAATTTCGCGGCGTTAGATGCTCTCTACGTAATTTGTGACATCGATAAGGACAAACTCGACTATTTTAAAACTAAGTATCCAAAAATCCTTACAACCACTTCTTTCCGAGAAGTTCTCCAAAATGACGATATAAAAGGGGTCGTTATCTCTACTCCCGCGGCGTTACACTATAATATGGCAAAAGAGGCTTTACTCAACGACAAAGACGTATTTGTAGAAAAACCACTCTCCTTGCGTATAGAAGAAGGCAAAGAATTGGTTCAAATCGCAGAAGAGAGATGTAATATCCTGATGGTTGGACATATCTTACATTATCATCCCGCTGTACTCAAGCTGCAAGAATTGGTAAACAGAGGCGAGTTAGGTAAAATTCAGTACATTTACTCAAATCGTCTAAACTTAGGAAAGTTCAGGACTGAAGAGAACATCTTATGGAGTTTCGCACCTCACGACATATCGGTAATCCTAATGCTTTTAGGGGAAATGCCACGGGGTGTAGCAGCGCATGGTAGCTCTTATTTGAATAAAAATGTAGCTGATGTTACGCTCACTACGCTGGATTTTCAAAGCGGAGTAAAGGCACATATTTTTGTCAGTTGGCTTCATCCATACAAAGAGCAGAAGCTTGTAGTGGTAGGTGATAAAAGGATGGCTGTTTTTGACGATATTTCAGATGAAAAGCTACTCCTGTATCCACATGAAATCGAATGGGTCAATAGAATTCCAGTACCCCATATGAAGGATGC
>QMVO01000363.1 GCA_003661125.1 Methanosarcinales archaeon | reverse complement strand
GCATTAGGCTTGCTGGTGATGAGAAGTATATCTGGTCATATTTTCCAGATGTTATGCTGGATAAGATAAAAACTGGGCACACTGTAATTTCATCACTTGAAGAGATGTATGAAGTCGTGGAGAAGATAGTTATTGAAATTTTGACAGTGTTGAAAGCAGAGAAGATAGTCATTACATCCGATCATGGATACATAAGGACGGAGGCAGGCTTTGTCTTCCCTGTGCCAGAAAAGGCAAAAAGGAAATTTCAGCGGATTTTCGGTAGCAAAAGATATGTAAAAATGGATGATGTTGATGTTGAAGATTTGATAAAGGAAGCATACATAAAGGAATTCAATGGCTACTACATAGCAAAATCTCGCTATTTGTGGCCTGTTCGTGGTAGATACAGTATTTATATACATGGTGGTTTGAGTCTGATGGAGTGCTTCGTTCCTGTGTTAGAGGTGAGTAAATGATGGAAATAGATATGGAGCGCTTATTGAAAGAATTTAAGAGAAGGGTTTCTGACGAGCTGGGTAAAGTGCATGTTATACTATTTGGTTCACATGCAAGAGCTTCTGCTGAGAAAGAATCAGATATTGACATTCTCGTGATACTGGACAAAGAAGTTGATATTAGAGTGAAAGAAAGAGTATATGACATCGCCTATGACCTCTGCCTTGAATATGATGTGGTTTTAGATGTAAGTGTTTATTCAAAATCAGAATGGGAGAGATACAGAGGCGTTCTTCCATTTATCATCAATGTTGAAAGAGAGGGAGTAATCGTATGAATGAGAAGAAAAGAATCATTGAATACTGGAGAAAACGGGCAAGAGAAAGTCTTGAAGATGCGAAACTCCTTTTAGAGAACAGGAGATTACATTCTGCGGTAAATAGAATATATTACGCTTTGTTCTACCAAGTATCCGCACTTTTACTCGGTAAAGGTCTTTCTTTTGCTAAGCACAGTGGGGTTTTAGCGGCTTTTAACGAAGAGTTTGTGAAAACTGGCAGAATAGATAAAGAATTGGGTAAATTTTACGAAAGGTCGCTAAGAATGCCCAGCGATGAGATGAATTAGGGTCGGTGTGTGGGTAAAAGTATTTATACCCTAAAGTCAGTATAAATGATGGAAGTGGAAATAACGAAGACTATCAGGTGCAAGCTCATCGGGCTGACGAAGCGAAAGCGAGAGTTGCTTAACAGCGAATATGCTCACTTTCAACACTTCTTGAAGACTGGCGAAGACAGAGGCGTCTACTCTGCAACGAAGCAGCAAGGGAAGCGGACATATTCAAAGGTTGATTCTAATAAGGAGTATCCTCTTGTCATCAGAAAGGATTTGATGGACATTCGCAAAACAAATAACAAGCTCGCCACTTACTGGGCTCGCATTCCTATTTGTGGAGTCAGAGGAGGTGTCAAAGTTGCTCTTGCACATCAACCCTTCGACTTCGAAAACTGGGAAGTATGTGGTTCCAAGCTCGTGAAAACAAAGGAAGGAGCATTCTACTTGCATGTGACAGTCAAAAAGAAAGTTGAACTCAGGAAAGAATACGCATCAATCATAGCTATAGACATAGGAGCTCGCTGGGCGGCCGTGTCGGTGGCACGGCACCGCATTAAGCCGAAGTTCTACGGAAAAAGGGTGAGAGAGATTAGAGGAAAATACTTCTGGTTGAGGCGTAAGCTTGGAAGGGCGAAGAAGCTCAGAGCGATAAAGAAGATAGGTCATAAAGAGCGAAGGCTCGTGAATGATGAGCTTCACAAGATAGCAAAGGACATCGTTGATGAAGCAGAAAGACACAACGCAATAATAGCGATAGGAGACTTAAAAGGTGTTAGAAACAACAAGAGAGGGAGGAAAGTCAACAGGAAGGTCAATTCCATGCCATTCTATAAACTGAAGGAATACATAAAGTATAAAGCCGTTGAGAGAGGAATTGCAGTGATAGAAGTTCCAGAGTTTAACACATCGAAGCAGTGTTCCCGATGTGGTTCAATGCGAACTGAGAGACATTCTCAAGGAGCTTTCATCTGCTCGGACTGCGGCTACCAAATTAATGCAGATGTGAACGGAGCCAAAAACATACTTAAACGAGCCGTGGGCTATATGCTCACGGTAGGGGCTGTCGTGACCCAGCCCGAAGGGGAGCGGTTCTTTCTGAACCACACTCCCCAACCTCTTAAGCTTCACAGTGGAAGCCACCGACTTTAGTCGGAGGAGGTCACAATCGTATGTTTGAGCATAGAAAGAGTGGAGATTACGGAGAGCTTGTTGAATTTGAGGAAGAAGATGTCAGAAGATGGTTGAAAACGGCTGAGGAATTTTTAGATGCTGTTGAGAAGTTAATGGAGGAGTTGAAATGAAGCCAATTGAAAAGGATTTCCCCATAGAGCATGTGAATGAAATTGCGGAAAGAGAGGCACACGCAAAGGAAAAGTATAGACCTGTGCTTTTTATACATAAATGGTGGGCAAGGAGACTTGGAAGTGTCTTTAGAACTATTGTTCTTTATACACTTGTTGATGAAAACACTAAGGTTTTGGATGAGAGAACGGGTAAATGGCGAAAAATAACGGAAGAGGAATTGGAAAATCCATGGCTTTTGTATTTGAAAGATGTGGATTTTGGCGATAAAGTTGTCCTTGACCCCATGATGGGAGGTGGAACAACTGTTGTTGAAGCATTAAGGACAGGATGTAAGGTTGTTGCTCAGGATTTGAATCCTGTTGCATGGTTTTTGGT
>QMVO01000362.1 GCA_003661125.1 Methanosarcinales archaeon | reverse complement strand
GACTGAAACAGCGGTGGAGACCTTAGCAGAAGATATTGAGAAGTTGATTGAAAGACTGAGGAGGTTTTCGTGATGAAAGGAATAAAGAAACAATTCGCAATTTAAATGTGGAAGAAGGGGAATCGGTTCATGCGGCGGTGGACGCTGCAGTGATGCCTTCTTACGAAAAATCCTGGGATATAATATAAAAGAGTAGAATGAACACGGAAGTTACCTATATTATTTTGCCAAAAAGGCTTGGAGAGAAACTAAGGAAGAAAGCAGAAGCGGCAGGCTATTTAACTGAGGAATTAGGAGTTGAGCTTTTGCGGAAAAGCCTAAATGAGGAATTAGACCCAGAAGACCTCGTGGAGCACTACCAAGCTTTGAGCGAGAAATATTTTGAGGACGCGAAAGAATTTTTGAGGAAACAAATCGCAACGCTGGCATTCATAAGTGTTGGATGCGCATCCGCAGACGATACAATTATTGAAAGGGATGGAACTTACACTGAAAATGTGGATGTCAAAAAATGTTTAACACAAATAAAATACAGATTGAATATAGAGAAAAAGAAATAAGTGTGAGGAAAGCGCTTGAAATTGATGAGGAAGTTGTAACAGAGCTTGAAAAGCTGCATGAGAATATGGGAGTGGAGAGAGTGAGTGATGTAATTGCATTACTCCTTAAAGAGAGCCGGAGACATCTCTTGAATGAGGCATTTGGCATTGATGCGAAAAGAGTCAAGTCTTTCAGCGAAAATGACCGAGGAGAGGATCGTAGCTGACACTTACGCCCGGGTAGAATTGTTTATCGGCAGCGAGAAAGGCGAAAAGGCGAAACAAGTGCTTGCAAATGCCGACATGGTCTACACGCCTGACACTGTGCTTGCCGAGATCGCGAGGAAATATTTGCGTGAGGGTGTGGGCGAAGATGTCATCATCGAGCGGCTGAAATTGATAGTTAAATGCTCGCAAGTGGTCAATGTGAACTTTGAAATCGCTATGGAATCAGCTAAGGCGTATCTGGAACTGATGGAGAAAGCGAAGCAGGAAAAGTTGCGAGACCCAGGTCTATTAGACGCGATAGTGTTGGCTGTTGCCAGAGTATGCACTGCGGAAGTCTTGACTGGCGATGAACACTTTAAAGGTCTCAAAGAGACTATATGGATTGGTCAGGACCTATCACTATCAAATAGAAATAAAGAGGGATGATATGGAGAAAATAGTTAGCTCCGGTATATTGGTAACCTCAATTTGCATACTCCTGCTCGTGCTGCCACAGGCATCCGCACAGCTTGCGGACTCGCCCTGGCGATGTTCCATCACGATTTGAACCATACCGGAAGAAGCCCCTACTTTGGTGCACAGACGGGTGTGGAGAAGTGGAATTTACGAGTGGTGGTGAGATTGTATCTTCTTCTCCCGCGATTGGCTCGGATGGAACGATTTGTGTTCCACCAAATTTTGAGCAGATACCTATTGCTCTCCTTTTAGAATCAATTCTATCTCCTTCCTTTTTCTTGGATTAAGTGATACTTCCATACCATAACTCGTTGGCTTTACGAGTAACGTTCCTTTTTGGATCAAATCTTTTGTGACGTTCTTCACTTCTTTATGCAGATGGCTGGGAAATCCTTTGTGTAAATTATCTATACTTGTATGCCGACCACCCCAATACCCATGTCTTACCAATTTCCTCAGTAATGCACGTTTTATCTCATTCATTCTACTGTTACCTGAGCATACTACAATTTGTGTATATTTATGTTCTGAAATTATAATTTCAAGTTGGCATTTTTATTTATATTAGTAACTCATTAATTATGAACATGAAAAAGGAGCAATCATTCTTTATCGAAGTGTTTGGTGATTACCCCTTAATAAGGGTCTTAGACTTCCTTTTGACTTTCAGGGAATTCGATTATCCGCTAATAGAAATCGCAAGGAATTCAAGCGTGGGATGGAGTACCATTCACTCATTCTGGTACAGGCTGGTTGAAATGGGGATAGTAATTCAAACACGCCAGGTGGGTAGAGCAAAATTATATAAACTGAACATAAAGAATCCAGTTGTTCAAGAATTAATAAGATTGGATAATATGATAACCAAACATTTTACTGATGTGATATTAAAGAAAGAAGAAGCAGTAAAATAAAGAGAGGGGGCTACGGGCTATGAGTTCCACTCGACAAATATTCAAGAATATAATTTGGTTTTCGCTGTTAGCAATGACGCTCGCTCTTTCTTCCGTATTCTTGCTGCCACAGGCATCCGCACAGCTTGCGGACTCGCCCTGGCGATGTTCCATCACGATTTGAACCATACCGGGGGAAGCCCCTACTTTGGTGCGCAGACGGGTGTGGAGGAGTGGAATTTACGAGTGGTGGTGAGATTGTATCTTCTTCTCCCGCAATTGGCTCAGATGGAACAGAAAAACGGGATTTTACCAACACACAGTATCTCCGAAAGCCCATATTAATCCTTCTGTATAATAACGATAACGGCATTGCGCAGTACTTATGTCACGCATGAAGAGAGCTGTCTTCTAAATAAGCATCGTGAAAAGTTAGAATCTACCTTAAAGGTTTTTACATAATTGTACGCCAAATCTATCACTATGGGATATTCGGTAAGGAAGTTCATGGTATCCTTAGTGTTCCACTGGCTATTCAACAAAGATCATCCAGCATCAGGGGCAAACTACGCTGCATGGACATTCGTGCAACTTCTGATGAACGCAGCGCAGGCGAAG
>QMVO01000361.1 GCA_003661125.1 Methanosarcinales archaeon | reverse complement strand
GCGTAAGAGAATCGAACTCGCGTCGGTACTTCTTTTGAAACCGAGGTATGCGATGCTTGACGAACCGGACTCTGGCATAGACCTGATGTCTACGGAAATGATCAAAGACATATTCCAAAGGTTGAAAACGGCCGGTTCAGCGGTGATCGCGGTTACCCATAGGGAAGAAATCGCCCTTCTCACAGATAAAGCTTTCCTCGTTTGTGGCGGTATGGTGGTCAAGGAAGATTCGCCTAAGGAGGTTTGCGAGTACTACAAAACGCTCTGCGATTGGTGCGATCATGTTAACAAGCCTGAGGAGGCGCAAATGGGATGAGAATCGGTTCTAATTACAGTAAGGAGTTTCAGAGGATCGTTGAAATCTACGAAAGAGCCGGTGGAGATGCGGCAAACCTGCTGAAGGGTGACGTCGCTTCCATAATCGTGAGTGGTCAGAAAGTACTTGGTTTGAACAATGTGAGAGGAGTCTCCATGGAAAGCTTTTCGAAGGATGACGTGGTAATTGTCAAGATCAATGTAGGCGATCGCGTACACATTCCCAGTCCCACTCATCTATGTGTGGGAGCGTTGGACAAGGTGGGAGAACAACGCATCAGGTTTGAGATAGAAGTGGGAGAAGAATCGGAGATCTCCTTCCTCTCTCATTGCTCTTTTCCCTTCGCTGATGACTTTGCTCACATCATGGAAGCAGTCTTCCATTTGAGAAAAGGTGCTAAGGTTTTTTACGAAGACCATCATTTTCACAGCGATAGTGGGGGCACGAAGGTGAGGACAAGCTACTCGGTGATACTGGATACTAAATCTCACTTCGAAAACAGATTCTACCTCACCAGAACGAGAGTGGGAAGATTAGAATTGGATATGGAAAGCCACAACAACGGCGAAGGATCGGTCGTACATTTGGAAACCAAGGTTTATGAACGAGCTGATGACCGAGTGGAGGTTAGAGAGAAACTTTACTTGAATGCACCAGAATCGTCTGGCATCTTGAAGACAGCCATATTTGCTACGGACAGCAGTTACGCCAATGTGGTGAATGAAGCGTATGGCAACGCCCCCCACGTACGCGGACATGTGGAATGCAGGGAGATAGTTAAAGGCGATGAGGTACAGGTAGGCACGATTCCTGTTCTGCGGATGAGGTACGATACCAGTGAACTTACCCATGAAGCGTCCATAGGAAGGGTCAATGCCAAGCAGCTTCAAACGCTTATGGCCAAGGGGCTGACGGAAGACGAAGCCACCGAACTCATCGTGAAGGGGATGTTGCGTTGAAAGAGGTCAGAAGGGTCAGAGTGGGAAACCTGGCACTCGGTGATGGGCGTGTGTACGTGCAGTCCATGACCAACGTGGACACAAAGGACGTGGAGGCTACAGTGCTACAAATAGAGAGGCTCGCGACGGTGGGATGCGAAATCGTGCGTGTTGCGGCGTATGATTTGGAAGCTGCAAACGCACTGAAAAGGATAAAAGAACGGATTTCGATTCCGCTTGTGGCTGATATACACTACGATGCGAAGATAGCCATCCGGGCCATCGAAGCTGGAGTGGACAAAATCAGAATCAATCCTGGGAACATACCCTCCAAGGCGTTGAAGGAAGTCGTCGCTGCAGCCAAGGAACATGGTGTAGCCATACGGGTCGGTGCCAATTCCGGTTCTTTGAAACGTGAGTTCTTAGAACACTACAGGGAAAAGCACGTAGCGTTGGCTGAAAGTGTTCTTGAACATGTGAGAGCTTTGGAAAGGCTGGGATTCGAAGATATCGTGGTCTCTGCGAAGTCTTCGGATGTTACGGAAACGGTGGAAGCGAATCGGTATGTCAGAAACAAGGTTGATTATCCACTGCACGTAGGGTTGACGGAAGCTGGCTATGGAAGTCAGGCCATCGTGAAATCCGCCATAGCCATAGGTACTCTACTGATGGAAGGCATCGGCGAGACCATCCGAGTCTCGTTGTCCGCAGATCCCGTGGAAGAGGTCAGGGTCGCCAAGTGGATACTCGGTTCTCTACATCTCAGGAAAGTGCCGGACCTAGTGGCGTGCCCCACCTGCGCGAGAGCGGAGATAGACGTGATGAAACTTGCTGAGAAAGTAATCGCACTGCTCGACAAATTCGATAAACCCATCAAAGTGGCGGTAATGGGATGCGTGGTCAACGGGATAGGAGAGGGCGCGGATGCGGATATAGGTGTTGCCGGAACAAAGAGCGGAGCGGTACTCATGAACAAAGGACGGATCGTGGCCCAGGTTCCTCAAGATGAGATCTTTCAAGTTCTTCGGAGGGAAATTGAGAACTGGGAGGACTGGAGGGCATGACGAGAAGGAATCTTGGCGAATCACTTGTTGGTAGACAATCCGTTCAGATACACCACGGAAGTAATTTCTCTGAGTTGAAACTACCGGAGTTGATTCAATGCTTGTTAAGCTGACGGATGTAGGGTTTGAATGGTACGGTAGGGTTCTTTTCAAAGGCTTTACTGAAGTGATCAACCCTGGAGACAGGGTGGGATTGCTCGGCAGGAACGGATCTGGTAAGACCACTCTACTCAGACTGATACACGGAAGTCTCGAACCGACAGAAGGTGAGATCGAACGCGCAGGACACCTCAGGATAGGCTTTCACGAACAAATTCAAAGCAGCGAGAGAGAACTCTCGGTTTGGGAAGCCGTGAGAAAAGACCTTACTGGAGAAGATGCCGACAGGACAACCCGTTCTCTTCTCAAGGGTGTAGGATTCGATG
>QMVO01000360.1 GCA_003661125.1 Methanosarcinales archaeon | reverse complement strand
GGGACTTTAATGGAGGAGAGCATCTCAAGGTTATCTGGTTCCCTGGCTGGTGAGTATATGAGTCCGGAAGATTTCGAGCAATTGATAAAGGATGAGGGGAGAACGCCGAGAAGAAGGGATACACTATATATATTGTTATAGCAAAGCAAGCAATCAGCCATTAAGAGGCGTATAGTAAGGAGGAAATGAAGAGTAGAGAAGTTTACCTGGGAATTGGATTCCACAGGAACGTCGAGACGGTGGAGATAGAGAGTGCGATTTGCAGATTCCTGAAGGAATTGGGGATGGAGCTGGAGGCAGTTAAAGGTTTGTGCACCGCAGACTTTAGAAAAAACGAGGAGATACAAGAAGTTTCTGCTAAATTTGGCATCCCCTTATTTCTCTTTTCACGTGACGAGATAAATAGCGTGGATGTGCAGTCAAAAAGCGCAGCAATGAAAGTGCTTAACATAAAGGGTGTTGCAGAGCCTTGTGCTATCCTGGGAGCGAAGAGGAATAAAGGCGGGTTCAAATTCGTGAAACGGAAATCATTTGATAGAAAAATAACCCTTGCGGTGGTGACATAGAGAAATGAACGAGAGGTAAATATGCTATCAGTAGTTGGGATTGGACCTGGCTCTTTGGATTTGATGACCGAACGGGCGAAAGAGCGGATTACAAGCGCGGATGTCATTATGGGCAACGAGCGATACATTGAGCTGATAGAGAAGATCATTCCCGAGAGTGCGGAAGTGATAATAGGCAAGATGGGAACAGAGGTAGAACGAGCAAAGAAAGCAGTTGAGCTGGGGAAACACAAAAACGTCGTTCTTATCTCTGGCGGCGATGCCGGCATCTATGGCATGGCTGGACTGATAATTGAGGTTATTGGATATACCGAAAAGGAGACAAAGCTGGAAATAATACCAGGGATAACGGCGGCATTTGCTTCGGCTGCCTTACTTGGCGCTCCTTTGTCAAACGATTTCGCCGTTGTCAGTTTGAGCGATCTATTGGTGCCGTGGAACGAGATAGAGAAGAAGCTGGCAGGTTTAGCAAAAATAGACATCGTTGTGGTTATATATAATCCGATGAGCAAAACCAGAAAGGTTCAATTGGAGTATGCACACCAGGTTTTTATGAAGTATCGCGACAGAAAGACATTGGTCGGCATCGTGAAAAATGCAGAAAGGGAAGGATGTGAAATTGAGATCACCAGCTTAGAAGAACTGCCTGATTTCTATCACCGTATAGATATGTCAACGACTATTATTATTGGCTGTTCGAGAACGAAAAAACTGAGGGGTCTAATGGTTACACGTAGAGGCTATGAAAGGAAATATAATTACGGCGGTGTAGAAGCGCGGCATATGAGCAATCCAGTCCACGAGCCAGGCGATTATGTAGAGGCGGGAAGCAGGATATGGGAGCTCAGTAAGGCTATTGTAGGCGATATTGTCTCAAAATATCCAGGTCCATTAAGCGAAAATGAAAAAAGGGTGGCAGAACGCGTGGTTTTTGCCAATGCCGACCCTTCGTTTCTAAACTTGCTTGTGTTCAAACACAACCCGGTTGAGGCAGGGATACAGTGCATAAAAGATGGTAAAATAATTATTACGGACATTGAAATGGTGAAAGCGGGAATCAGTAAAAAATACAGGGATAGGGTGATGTGCTTTCTGAATGCACCAAAGTCAACGGAGACTGCGAGAAAAGAAGGGCTTACGAAAACTGCTGCTGGAATCCGGCTCGCAAAGGAACTGATTTGTAATAACATCGTGGTTATCGGGAACGCACCCTCCGCCTGTGAAGAGCTTTGTACACTCGTTGAGAGCGGTATAAAGCCGGATCTTGCTGTTATCACACCCGTAGGGTTTGTTAATGCCTCAGAAACGAAAGAGAAGATATTGTCTATGGATGTTCCTTGCATCGCGATAAAGGGATCAAGAGGTGGAACTCCGTCGGCTGTGGCGATTATTAATGCGATAATAGAGATTGCGCATCAGTAGTTTGCGACAATAACAAGCTTCTTCCTTTAGTAATGGTTTATTCGTACCTCACCGCTTCCACAGGACTCATCTTAGATGCCTTCCGTGCGGGATACAACCCAGACAGAATACCTACGAGCATTGCTACTATTACCGCACCGAACAAAACTTCTGGCTTCACAATCGCAGCAATCTCTACACCAAATTTCGTGACTATCCCGAAACTAATGGCTTTTGCAGCAAGGATGCCCATTATAGAGCCAAATAAACCGCCTACCAAGCTCACCAAACCCGCTTCCATTAAGAAGAGGAAAAGGATATTCCGGTTCTTCGCTCCTATCGCTTTCATCACGCCTATCTCATGCGTTCGCTCCATCACCGACATCAGCATCGTATTCATTATACCCATAGCAGCAACGATAAGAGAAATGGACGCGATTGCAATCAAAACCACTTGCAGTATGCCAAATACGAATTCTAACTGCTTTATGCTGCTTCCCATTGTCACTGCAGAGGTAAAATCATCCATCTTGTGGTTGTCATTTATTCGCTCCTCTATTTCGTCTGCGATTTCCTCCGCTTCACTTATATCTCGCACACGCACGAAGATATCTGAAATATCCTCGTTATCCAGAATAGTCACCGAATCTCGTTTCGTTACATATATCTGAGAATCAACCTCTGACCTGAATCCTCCTTGCTTTTTCAATATCCCTACAACCCTGAATTTGCTGCCATTTATCGTTATTCTGTCGTTAATGCCGATTTCATCGTCAAAGTAATCCTT
>QMVO01000359.1 GCA_003661125.1 Methanosarcinales archaeon | reverse complement strand
ACTTCTAAGCACCACCAGCGCACAGACTGACGGCAATGCTAAAGAACCTTATCTTTACCGCAGTGGCGCATCCAACGAGTTTAACAGGATGTTTTTGTCTCTTTATCGAAACGAAAAAGGAGGGAAGAAATGAATTATTGCCCGGAATGTGGAGCGGAATTGGAAGTGGGAACTGCTTTTTGCGGTTCCTGGGGAGCGAGAATAGGTGAGTTCGGTGCCGCGGGGGGAACGAGTGGAATACGGATTGGAATGCCAAAAGGAGCAACGACTTCAGATATTGACAGAAAGGTAAAAAGGGAAGAAGAAAAAATTGTGGCAGAATACAGCGGAATTAGATACCACAATAGGGAAAAGCAGGGGATTAGTAAGTTGAAGACGATTGGAGGGTAGATCTTCCTGAAAGAGAGTAATGAGGATAATAAAAAGGAGGAGTAGATAAAAGGGATGGAAAAAACTTAGGGATACACTAAAAGGTGAGGTGAAGAAGGTGAGTAGGGTAGCGACAGAGACCTTTGCTGGCAAACCAGTATTTATCGATGAGATTAAAGAGCTTGAAAGCCAGAGAAGAGTTCAGGAGTCCTATCTATCAAAAGTCGAAGGTTCTATGGCGAAGGGAGAGATTAAAGAGGAGATATACAACGATCTGAAGAGAAAGTACCAATCTGAGCTACAAAGCGTTAACGATCGATTAGAACCGCTATATAATGAAGCAAGGGCATTAAAAACAACGTTACAGCGTGAAATTGAGCGATTTGAAGCAGAGAGGAGTGCAACATCTGCTTCTTTAGAAGAACTTACGGATCTGCATTCGAAGGCGTTAATGCCTGATGCGGATTACAAAAATCAGAAGAGGGAATTGGATGCAAAGCTAAGGGATTTCGAAAAGGCGATAGAAAAGAGAAAGAAGACGCTCGAATATCTATCTTTCATACAATAGGAGGTAAAAAATGGAACTTGTTGAAATAAGGATAGGAGAAAAACTCAGGGATTTTATAAAGAAGTTCGGAGTTGAGGAAGATAATGAGGGTATTTTTTTGTTTGGGACAGAAATAAAAGGAGGTGGTAGAAATGATGAATAAAAAAATTGGAGCAATTGTAGGAGTGTTTGCCATTACTGTGGTTATTGCAAGTTTGGGGTGCATCGAGAGCGGTGGTTCTGTAAAGGACATAGCAAAAATGACACCAGAAGGAGCAAATAGTCTCATCTACAGCGACCTTCAAACAATGCGAGATGACAGAGACCTGCGCGACATCTATAAAGATATGAAGAAAAGCGGTACGAGTGAAATAGATGAATTGGAGATAGACTTCGATGATGTAAATTACATAGCAACAACACTGGGCGGCATAGAGATAATCGAGGGTAAGTTCGACCTAAAAGATCTCAGGGATGAGCTGGATGACCTGGATTTCGATAAAGACGAGTACAAAGGCGTAGAGTTCTGGATAGGGGAATATGACGAGGTGGTAGCAATTAGTGGGAATAAGTTAATACTGGGAGACGATAAGCAGGTAAAAAGCTGCATAAAAGTCATTAAGGGGGATAGAACGTCAATGTATGATGACGAGGATGTAAGAGATGTAATAAACAAACTACCGAGTGGAATATTTACGATGGTTAGTACATATCCTCCCTATGAAAATGCACTTGTGATGGGATATGCGATGATAAAAGAGGATGAAGACACAATGAAAATAAAGGGGGTAGTAAAATTCGATGACGACGAGGATGTAGAAGATGCAAAAAGCGATCTAAAACGCGAGATGAAAGAAGAAGACAAAATGTTTGACGTTGATGTGACGCAAAGCGGAAAGTTCCTCGAGTTTTCGGCAAAGTTTGATATCGAAGATTGGGAAGAGGCGCTATAGGGAACACCAGGATTTGAGGCAGTATTCGCAATCGCAGGACTGTTGGCAGCGGCACATCTTTTGAGGAGGAAAATATAAGTAGAAAAACAAACAATAATCAAGGGAGAGAATATGAACGACCTGGAATGGTTTAAGGAGCACCTAGCGCAATTAAGAGAGAAATATGCGTCAAAGCTGGTGGCCATCTTAAACGGAGAGATAATCGCAGTAGGCGACGACCTTGAAGAAGTGGCGAGAATCATCGAAAGAAAAAAGAGGGCAGGTGAAATCAAGGGAACGCCTTACACCGGTAGAGTGGGCGACGACATCGCTGCGGTGCATATTCCATCGGTGTACGTCTGAGTCTGAAGATTGAGTCGGATGTTGTTAGATTACAACTTTGAGAACAACTATCCAATAGCGAGGATTTTTGTCGCTAAAGGAAAGGCGTCTGTTCCAGTTTGGGCTATTATAGACACTGGCTCGCCATACACAATTATTCCGAATGCCCTGCTAAATAAACTTGGATTGAGGACCGAAGATATAATTACGACGATTACAATTCACGGTGTAGTTCGTAAAGAGGAGTGTGCAGTTGAAGCGCCGGCATATTTGCTTGAGATGCGAGTTGGCGAAAGAAGATTGGAAAAAGTGCTCGTTCTTGGGTACGATTTCGACCCGAGGTTTGGACTGCTTGGGCATAACGCGCTGGTAAATTTTCAACTCTTCGTGGATTGGCGTGAGAGGCGGATTGAACTGAGAGTTTAGAGGGGTCAGTAAGCATTTCAGAACAGCGGTTTTATCGTCCCTTTCGTGTCCAGCAGCTCCTCGTAGTCCTTCTCCTTCTCGCTTGAAATCTCCTCAATCTTCTCTAACGCACCTGCACCGAGTTCTTGAATCTCTTTTACTCGT
>QMVO01000358.1 GCA_003661125.1 Methanosarcinales archaeon | reverse complement strand
GCTTTGCTATCTCGGATGCAGTAGCTCCCTCTTCTCCTTTTTCGATCAAGTAGGCCAAAATCTCAGTATGCCTTTGATACATAATCCCCCCTGAAGTACTTTTCAAGTACTCGGAAGTACTTTCGAAGTACTCCTATCTCTTCTCCAAAGTAGATAAAACAAAGCTCCCAGCCCTAAAGCTATCCCCCAATCGAACCCTTTTTGCTTAGCCTCAGGACCCTTAGACCGGGGCTTAAGCTCCTCCCGAAGCCCCTTTAACTCGTGAAGGACTGCTTCTCGAAGCTCTTCTAAGCCATCCTGTCGTTGACTAAGCTTCGCTTCCAGCCGACTTAACTTCTCCTGAATCTCCTTCAATGTCTCCGCTGGAACCTTAGCATTTCCTCCGGGCTGGTTGTGCTTTTGCCTCATATGGCCCGCTAGGCCAGCCTTATTCCGGAAGGTTGCTCCGCATATTGGGCATCTTTCCATGATCCAGACCTCCTGAAGTACTTTAGTACTTCCCGAAGTCCTCGCAAGTACTTCAACGCTTCTTTTTCCGCTTCTTCCTGGTGCTTTTTCTTCTCGTCGTGGACTTCGTACCTGTCAACGCCCTAAGTAGAAGGATATCTCGCTTAGTAGTTGCGTCTTGGAACCTTGACAGACACCGTAGCAAGCTTAACAGAACCTCAAGGCTTGAATACTGCTTCATGTCAACATCCGAACAAGGGCCCTTTCGTACTGCAGGGCCCGTCCTTCGGCTCTTTTCTTGTTCCTCCGGGCTCGTTCTATAGCACGACCCCGCCTTAGGGCTCTCTGGAATTCCTGTTTAGTCAAGTACAGGACTGCCTTGGGAAGTGGGATACGAACTAACTCCGACATTGTTGACCCCTAAGATCAGGTCCAGGAACCACCCGGGCGCACGGGGTAATTTCAGCACCCTTCCCTTCTTTCCCACAAGCACGATCTCGGAAAAGTCCGTAACCTCGTTCCAACCCAACTTCCCTAAGTACCTCACGACATCGCCGCAGACGGGACAACGTTTCTTGGCCTCGATTTCTTCGCCAAGAAGGCCCCTCAAACAACGCCACCAGCCGAACGCTCTTGCCTTGTTCGGGGCACGCCATAGGTCCAAAAAACCCTCTTTGACATTCCCGGTCCCCGGGTCCGGGCTGTTTTCTTGACTGGTTAACCGGCACGACAAAAATTCCGGACCCGGGGACCGGGAAGAAACGTTTTCGCTCTCTATAGCCCTCATGGCGAAATCTACGGCCCAACGCCTCGTGCTATACTTCAGCTCATGCAGAAGCTTCGCCCTACCCTTATCTTTCAAGGTGAAATAGCTATCGGGTCTCACATCAAGCTGATGCTTCAAATCCTCATTCCAGTCGAACCTGTAACCCGTAACCTGTTCGATCGCCCACGCCCACGCAACCCGTAGGGCATCCATATCAATCCATCCTGTGCGGGGCAACTCGAAGCTCCCGTCGTCCTTCACGCCCAGCATAGCAAGGACCACGTGGAAATGTAGGTGTCTTTCGCCCTTCAGAAGCTTCCAAGGCTCCCGGGAAGACCATGTATGAAAATTCACCCACGCCCCCCAGCCTCTTTCCTTAAAGGACTTCCTAAGGTACTTGGTTTCATCGTGTTCTTCATCCTCCTCCTCATCTTCTGGTACTTTAAACCCCCTGAACCTCAATATCTCCTCTCTTGTAATTCTCCTTATTGTCCCCCGCTTTCCCGGCTTCTCCTCGGCCTTGATTTCGCCCCTGTCTATCTTCTCTTTCAGCTCCTCTTTTGACATCCCCAAAAGCTTCGACGCCTCCCCAAGCGTGTATTCGCTTTTCAACCCCTCCCAGAAGGCCCGGAAGACCTCCCACGCCTTCTCTTCAGAAAGCCCCCTCAGGGCCGGGGGGAAGGTTAGGATGACGTGCTGAAATGTGATCCGCTCTCCTGTTGCCTTTTGTACCTTCTGGTCCAACCTCTCCAATCTTGCCAATGCCCGTGAAGCGGATGCCATTGCGCTTTTCATCGCCCTGTAAGGGTGATCCCCTCCAACTTCGACGTCCAGGGTGATGTACTCTCCGCAGTTGGGACACTCGAAAACATTGTAACCTTTAACCTCTGCCCTCAAGTCCAGCCCCAGCTTCTCGCCTTCCGGAAACCTGAAAAGAAGAAGCCGATCACGCCAATGAAGGACAAGCCGGCCTGTCCTAATGCCGAATAACTCTTGAAGATCGTCGCCCTTGACTTCCTTGATGTCCTCGCTTATATTAAGCATAGGGGTGTGTCCTTATAGGGTTGTGCCCCGTTTTGGGGTTAATCCCTCGGCCTTGGTGGTCCTATCCACCACCAAGGCTCTTTCTTTGGAAGAATTTAACACTTCTGTTAAACGAAAATTTAACAAAAAACAGGTAAAAAGTCAAGACCCTTTTTCAGGGTCTTCGCCGCTAAGTAGAAAGATCATAAGTAAGGCTAAACCTAACCAAACCCAAAAATGCTTTCTAAGCTTAGGCTCTACATGCTGAATACGGGGTTTAATAACGGCATAAGCTTCAGGCGTAAGCTTGTAGATATATGATCCCCTCTTTCCGTGCTTCTCTACCCACCCCCTCATTTGTAACCACCTTAATCTTGTAGCAACAGTATAGATGTCCAATCCGAAACGCTTTGCTATCTCGGATGCAGTAGCTCCCTCTTCTCCTTTTTCGATCAAGTAGGCCAAAATCTCAGTATGCCTTTGATACATAATCCCCCCTGAAGTACTTTTCAAGTACTCGGAAGTACTTT
>QMVO01000357.1 GCA_003661125.1 Methanosarcinales archaeon | reverse complement strand
TAAGTATCCAGATCCGTTCACTCCCACACCCATTGGCAAACTGGCAAGCACTCTCACTGTGTCTGCATCCACGAAACCCCAGTTAAAAACATGCACCGCTTCCCCGTCTATCTCCCCTTCTCTTACATCAGTTACGTTCACCACGCTGGAATTGAAGGAAAGGTCGAACTGCGCTGAGTTAAATTCCGTAATGCTATCCACGTCTATGGTTATGTTAAAGGTCTCCTCTACAAACGCTGGTGCGTTTACGGTGACGGTCACTTTATCGCTTGTCTGTTGAGCTGCCAAACCAGGAATTGCCAAAGAGCCGATAATGACTGCTACGATGCAAAGGACTGCGCCTCTCACTAACACACCTTTTCCCTTAATTTTATCTTTTCTTGTTTTGCTCATACGTATCTCCTCTTTACCTCCGTTTTTTATCATTTTTATATAACAAATAGGTATAATATTCGAGGATATATATAAGTTTTTCGATTTTTTTCTTACCATTTCAATGAAATCAATCCTTCATCACCCCTAATCACATCTTGCTATTTGGACACCACTGCACGTAGACTCGCGCTGCTTCTATGAGTATCCATCGTAGCCCTTGAAAACACCGCCTCTCAGCAACTCTACAAGCATCTTTGCCTCTATCTTATCCGTCTTTATCCAAAATCTGCATTCCTAACTAAAAAATCGTGGAAGAATAAAGAAGCTTAAAGATACTGCTGGAAATATAGCTCGGTGACGAATAATTCCATAAAGTTCTCTTCTTCTTCAAGTTTTATATGTTCGATTCGCTTTGCAATGGCTTCTGCATCTTCGCGCTTCGTCTTTGATACCAACGCCTGCCTTGCTCCCTCTATTGCAGCATTTCCTACTTTTTTCACCCTTTCCCGCTCGACATCTGGGAGGAGTCCTATACGGATCGCATTCTCAGTGTTTGTAAAGTTTGCGAAACCACCTGCCAGAAAGATGTTATCTATCTCTTCAAGAGCGATCCCATATCTCCCCAATAGTACCTTTATGCCTACCGAAACAGCAGTTTTCGCGAGATTTAACTGGTCAATGTCCTCTTCCGAGAGACTAATTCTTTCGGCTATTCCAAATCGTTTCTCCTCGCCATAGAACTTGCCTCTACCATCAATTATTTTCTTGTCTAGAAGTTCAGCCAGTGTGTCGATTATCCCAGAACCGCAAACTCCAACAGGTGCGGCATCATCAATCGTTTTATACTTAACTTCTCCATTCTCTATTCTCACCTCTTTTATCGCCCCGCTTACGCCACCTACACCGCATGTTATGCCGGCGCCCTCAAATGCGGGACCCGCTGCGCAGGATGTTGCAATCAATCTGTCTCGGTTCCCGAGCACGATTTCTGTGTTGGTCCCGATGTCTATTGCCATAGATATATTCTGGTTTTTGTACATCTCCGTTGCAAGCACGACTGCAAGCGCGTCGGCACCGACAAAACTTCCTATCAGGGGTAGACCATAAACCCGTGCATTAGGATTTACCACGAGTCCCAGTTCTTTTGCGGTTTTGGTTAGCGGCATTGTACTCAAGGGTTCATAAGGGCTTTTGCCTAGCGACTCGACAGGGTAGCCAAAAAACAAGTCTCTCATTACTGGATTGCCCACGACCACCAGCTCATAGACCTTGCCAGGGTCTGTCAAGGTTGTAATCATTTTGTTTACCGCTGTTCTGATTTCTCTTTCCAGTATGCCCTGCCCTTTTCTTGCAAATTCAATCCTTGAAATTACATTGTTTCCGTATTTTGTCTGCGGATTCTCTCTTGATATAACAGAAGACACTTCTCCGCTCTCAAGGTCAATTAAATACGTGGCAAGCGTTGTTGTCCCTATATCAAGAGCGATGCCATATATTTCTCCTGTATATTTGCCTATATCTTCTGACTCGCAAAAAACCCTTTCTCCTTCCACATGCACGAAAGGCTCAAGAGCGATTTCTTTATAATCCCCGGATTCTAAAACGTAGTAGATTCTTCTAAGGAGTCTGATGTAAATATGGCTGTCGGTTCTTAATATTCTTGCCTGGCAGGCAAGGCGGTGCATATCGTCATGTACAAATTTGTTCTCTGCTTCGGTCCTCTCTGAGAGAGCTCCCGGGGCACACTTAACTTCGACCTGGCACTGCCCGCACTTTCCTTCACCGCCGCACGATGCATTTATGTCTATCCCCAGCTCCTGCAAATAAGACAGTATGGTCCTCCCCTCAACAAGTTCGGCTTCTTTTCCGTACTCAGAGAAAATGATGTTCATGACATGGATTAGTAGGTAGTAGGATAATAAAATCAGACCAAAATAAAATTGCTGGCTCTCTTCACATCACCTTCTCCAGACTCATATCGAACATCTTCTTCGTCTCCCGCGCAAGCGCATCCGGAAGACCTGTGATGTCCACATTCAAAAATCCTCGTATAATCACCGAAGTAGCTTCCTCCTTGCTCAAACCTCTTGCCATCAGGTATTGAATCTCCTCCTCTGCTATCTATTTCTGCGGTATCAGAAAGCATCAATCCCCGGCATTCGATATCCCCTTTTGCATTCGCACCTTCACCGATGACATCACTGCGTGCAATGACCTTCGCATTGTCGGTAGCAATCACCCTCGATATGATCTCAGCCTTGCTGCCTTAATGACGAACGAAGCTCTTGAACAAGGAACGCTTTTGACACAGGCAGACCTCAGCATACTGCTGAACGAGAGTATAAAAACGATCGGAAGATACATAGAGCAGTTGCTTGAGGAAGACATTATCG
>QMVO01000356.1 GCA_003661125.1 Methanosarcinales archaeon | reverse complement strand
GGTATCCATTACAGGCGGAACTGAAGGGGCATCTGCAACATGGTCTTGGGGCTATACACAACCTGATGTCACTACCATAGATCAGAGTAGCACGGATACCGAGATTGCAAAATGGGAAGAGCATTTTAATAATGGCGCAGTACAAAGCAGTACCGGGGGAATGAAACCAGGTAGTTGTTGTGCAGTGAATCAGCACACATCTGGCACTTACAGACTATTAGATCTAACTTCTGAGGGGAAATTTAAAAACTGGCCATACTACTACATCTTAGAACTCACAAATCAAATAGATATCACATACAGTTAACCACAAACACCAGAAGTGCCTATCGTTCAAAAAGAGCGACAAAGACATAGAAAAACCATACACAAAAAAACCAAAAATCCCCCTTTTTCTTTTTTGGGGAGTGCTAAAATACCAAAATAAAAAGGAGGTGAAAATCGAAATGAAGAAAACGATGATGGGTGTAATATTATGCGTATATGTATTGGCAGTGCTAATATCAATAGCGCCAGCGCCAGTATATGCAGGGAACGACGATGGTGAGAATCCACCAGAAGTAGGAGTTGAATGGATCAACGACTACCCGGGCACAGAAGACGACCTATATTACATGGATGACTCGGCAGGTGGACTGTATAACAAATTAGGTGATACGGGTTGGAACAAGAGATTTAACTATGGCGACAGCTTAGCATGGGAAGAAGACTTTAAGGATGTGTCCAATGGAGGTACAGATAATATCTACATTGATGACGTTGATATTGCGATGTTTGCTGGACATTCAACTGTCAAAGATGGGTATGTAGCATTATATTTCACAACGCTGCATGACGACTACTATCTCGAGTGGTTTGACCCGGAATGGGGAGACAGGGATTTAGAATGGATAGGACTACATTCATGCCAGGTACTTAGAGATGCCGATTTATCCTATTGGGCGTGCTCTCTTAACGGACTACATCTGCTTTGTGGATTTAAGTCTTACGCGTTTGATACATCAACGCCAATGGGTAAAAAATGGGCAGACCGTATGGTGGATGATGGATGGTGGGATGTTGCATATACGGTAAAGCAGTCGTGGTGGTATGCTGCTGATGTCAGTCAGCCTTCTGGCACGGTAGTTCGTGTTATGGGAGAGACAATAGAATGTGGAGACGATTATATCTGGGGACAGGGCACCATTTGTTCGGACCCGCCGGTTGACGGAACAAAATACTATTGGACGCATACAGTTTAGGAGGTGAAACAAAGAAAATGAAAATGAAAAGATGGGGAATGTTGCTGATGCTTTGTATCGTAATCTCATCAGCTATGGCAGCAGGTATTGCTCTACAAAGATCCGAAGAACCGATAACGTTACCGGTAAAGCACCATACATTTGAAATGGACGTGGCTTTCCCTGATGTTAGTCCCACAATGACCATTTATCAGGTAAAGAGCGTCAATGTATCAAAAATGGACGTTGAAGCAATTGGAAAGCTTCTGGGCTTCAATGGGGGCGCAGGTGTTGTAAACGAGGGGGTGCTTGGGATGGTTGAAGGGACTAAAGCACTTAATATCTATACAGCATCCGGTGCTATATGGTATGCTGACACGGCGAAGCTATTTAAATCGGTGAAGAAACAACCCAATTTACCGCCGGATACCGGGGCTATAGAGATAGCGGAAACGTTCTTGTCAACCAAGGGGCTTTTTCCAAGCGATGCTGTGGTGAGTAACGTTGTGGCAGATGAACAGGGTGAAATAAACACATCTACAAAAAAGGTGTCTAACGTAATCAAGACAGATTTACAGGTGATTTTTGACAGAAAAATAGACAATATACCAGTAATCGGTCCAGGATCTAAGCTAAAGGTGTATATAGGGGATGATGGTGAGGTCATAGGTTTCTATAAAGCATGGAGAGCCATTAAACCATATAGCGAATGCACAATAAAAACACCGGAAGAGGCATTTGAAGATTTAAAGGCTGGAAAGTGCAGATTCGCAGGGCCAATCGGATTCGATAAAGCGATAGTAAAGGAGATTTCATTAGCGTACTACATAGAAGCTGCTGATAAAGAACAGGACTTTATAGAGCCAGTATATGTATTCAAAGGAGAGCTTCTCTTTGGAGAAGATGTGGCAGAGTTCGAGGCACTCGTCCCGGCAGTGTCTTGAATTCTCCTTTTTTATTTTTTGTGGTGAAAATGGGGGTGTGCAAAGATATATATAATAACAAATAACAAAAAAACAATAGACATATTCGATGATTCTATTGGCAAATGAAATAACACTGGATAAAAAAGCATTTGATGTTTTAGCATCGGAAACAAGAATTAATATCCTTAAAAAGCTTGATTCAAGACGCATGACCGTTTCAGAGTTATCCGAAATATTAAACCTATCCAAGTCCGCTGTTTATGAACATTTAGAAAAATTGACGAATGCAGATTTTGTGAAGAAGCACGATGATAATAACACTAACAGGGTTTACTATGAGCTTACAGAAAAAGGCATCGCAATTCTTCATCCACACGAAAAAATTAAAATAATCGTTCTTCTCTCCTCTACGGTATTAGCTTTTGTTGGTGGTGCTATTGAGATATACAGGTTTGTCATCGGTACTGTCTTCAGACCTCTGATGCCGCTGCCAGAACCTGTGATAATCCATGAACCAGAGCATCTTATTCTCGGTTTAATTATGACCGCATGTGGTGTCTTGTTTTTGTACTTGACATTTCAACTTCGCACACAGCGAAAAAGAAAGTAAGAAAAACGAGGG
>QMVO01000355.1 GCA_003661125.1 Methanosarcinales archaeon | reverse complement strand
TGAATGTAAAAATACCGCAATATTCGAAGGGGAGATAGATTTACGCGAAGTGGAGGAAGCAGTACTTGGTGTTGTCTCTCTCTGGGGTGGTAACCCGACAAGTGGATGGCACAGCTACCTGTACTTCAATGATAATGAGTTGGGAATGGATGTATACAAGGGATACAGCGGCTCATATAGCAAAGAAATAGGCGGCATCTCTATGAGTATTGGGTCTAATGAGGCTCAAGTGGGGATAGGGCTGATAGATGTAACAGATTATCTTGAGGGTGATAATAATGAGGTAATTCAAGGTGATGACGGAGACAACATGATGCCGGCGAATGCGTTATTAGTGATAACTTATAAAGAAGAGGAGAATGAGGAAGTTGAAGAAGTTATACCGACCCCACCGAGCATAACCACCTGGAATCCCGTTGATGCGGTTGTAAACAACACAGAAGGCGAGTCAAGAACTTTCTACATCGCCGTAAACCGGACAGTAGATATCAGCTGGCGAATAAATGGTACAGAAGTGCAAAAAAACGAAAGCGTTACAGAGGCTGTTTATACGAACACAAGTTTTGTTGTTGGAACCTGGAACGTCTCCGTAATAGCAACTGACACGTCAACCGAGTTATCCGATATGCACACATGGACATGGCACGTAACACCTAGACCCACTGCGACTCCTACACCCGCGAAGGTTATAACCACAACACCTCCTACTGTCACTCCAATTTCAACGCCAACATCCGTGCCCCGGGGCACTCCGGCTCCTACACCGGTTCCAACTCCTCCATCTGAAGAAAAAACAGGAGCAGAAGAAAAAGCACCAATACCGGGATTTGAACTTACAATCTCGTTATTTATATTAATTGCAGTAGTGTATCTAATAAGAAAGCATGAGCGAAAATAATGAGAAAATACAGGCGATAGCCATAATGATACTTGTAATTTCGACAATTTCTATTGTACTTACGGTTTTTGGCACTGCAAAAGCGACTGATACCACTGTAGCGCGCATCCTATCCACGGCAAACCCCAGTCCAGGTTCAACGTTCGACGTCACATTGGACATAGCAGGGCTCCAAATCGGCGGCATTGTGGAGACGATTCCCGATGGTTTTGTATTTGTTAGCACCGCGCATCCTTCAAATCAAACCTATGTTTCGGGGCAGAAGGTTGTGTTCGTTGTGGTAAACGAAACTTCGATAAAATATGAAGTTCGAGCACCATCGGAAGGGAGTGGAATTTTCGTTGGAACATGGTATGATGCCCTAAACGAAAAGGAAGGGAATAGCGGTAGTACGAGCGTTTCTGTGAGCATCGCAGGAACACCTACGCCTTCTCCGGCAGTACCAGGATTTGAAGTGGCATTTGCGCTTACTGGTTTGTTTGTAGTATCAGTTCTGTTTTATATTAATAAAAAGAAGGGAAGGAGGTGAATGCGGTGAATAAGTTGAAATCGGTGTTTTTTTGCCTGGTATTTATATGTGCCTTGTGTTTCTATACGAACATCGTGTTTGCAGATGATCTTGACAGCTTATTAAACAAGTGTGCAATCGCTCCCGATCCCAAACCATCAGTGATGGTATATGAATACAAACTCAATCCAGAGACGTTAATGCCCGGTGATGTAGGTGTGCTTACGATTACGCTTAAGAACATGCAGGATAAGCAGATAAAAAAGGATATAGATATAAGGAGCGAGATAAAAGGTACCTCAGGGTACGTTACAGACATTGACACCAAGACAGAATTCACCATGGATGCCTACATAAAAGAAGCTTATATCGTTGAGCGTGAATTTAAAGTATGCAACAGGTATTCCTCTGCCGGAGTAATAGGACCGAATGAAAAAGTTGACCTCGCATTTAAAATAAAAGCACCATCAGAGGAAGGCATACATATGCTGAAATTCATTGCGGACATCGAAGATATGGAAGGCAAAAGGAGCAAAGGCATTCGTTATTTTATTCCGATAGTGGTCACAGGTACAGTAAATATACTACCTCAGGAAGTTACTGAGAACGAGATCAGGTTAGAGGTTATAAATGAGGGGCTATCGGATGTTGACAGTGTCTATGTTGCGATTTCAACCACAAACGGAGTGGAATGCCCGCAGGAAAGAGTGTATATTGGTAGGATGAAGTCTGGCGAGTCTGCTATTGCAGTGTTTAAAGTCAACGGAGTCAAGAAAGGAGAGAACAGTGTTATTTTCAAAGCAACTTACAGAAATGGAATAAACAAGCACGAATCAAACCCGGTACGCGTGAGAATGCCGTGTTCTGCAGAGGAGGAGAAAGATAAAGAGGAAGGAGGATCGCTATTAAAAGAGCATTCTGAATGCGCCATTAGCGCTCTAACAGCAACACCGACATCGACCCTCTCATCTTCTGTAAGTTTTTCTCAGAAATTTATGGTTATGGCATCATCCGCATTTGCCGGACTGCTGCTCGTGATAGCAACACTCTTTGCTCAGAAAAGAAGAAAAGGAAAAGACATAGATATTAGTAGCAGCGGTGAAGAAAGAAGATGAAAACGAAGCTAAGTATCGGAGAAAGAAGTTGTCTGTTGGTGATATTGATTCTAATATCGGCGATAACCATAGCTTCTACTTCCGCAATTGCGGCTTCCCCCACTGCGGAGAATATGCAGAATACAGAGGGCGTTGCTTCTATATCAAGGACCGAGGTAATAGATGCGGTCATGGCGTATATGAAAGCCATTTATTTGGGGGAGGACGTAGAATATCCAGGAAAGGAAGAACTTCGTAAAGTTGCTTGT
>QMVO01000354.1 GCA_003661125.1 Methanosarcinales archaeon | reverse complement strand
GATCGCCTTTGGATCAAAATCATCAAAGTAAGTAGGATGGAACCACTTTGCTAGATACGCTTCCTGAACGAAATCTCTGCCTCCATGGCAACACCCAGTACCTGTGATATAATAGCTCATTACGTAAACCTTTCCAGTTTTGACTGCGGGCACATCCTGCAGTTCCTCTCGGCTCATGAGCTCTTCTCTTAGTTCTTTAAGCTCTGTTACATCATCTGTAATATACCCACTACCCCTGCCTCCTATGATGATAATAATGTCAGGATTTCGCTTTGCTACCTCCTCTGGATTTATATCACCAGACACTTCTCCTTCGAATATATCCCGGCCACCCATCGCTGCGATGCGTGTACCAGCTTCATTTTTAGTTGTATATTGCCTCCCCCATTCAATGTACACTTTCGGTTTATCTTCTTCAGGGATATCCTCCACACGCTCCCTTATCAAATTCAAGAGACCCTTACGCCAATTAATGTATTCCTCGGCTTCATCCTTTTTTCCAAAGAGATATCCAAGCAGTCTCATATTTTCCACAAAATTCGTTTCAGTTTCATGTACATAGATTGCTGGAATGCCTGCTGATTCAAACACTTCCAGAGCCGCTGTATGTTGTTGGGTGTTTTGTCCGTATGAACCCATGAGAATAGCGTCCGGACGTAGTCCCACTATCACCTCAAGATTAGGATTACTGCAACTTCCGACATCTGGTAGATCCTGATACTCGGCGAAGTATATAGTATACTCGTCCATAGTTAGAATCTGACGTTCTGCTGTAAGTATTATATCTTTTGGGACCTTGAGCGATCGTAATTGCTCGAATTGCTCATGATGAGTGACAACGACTCCCTCTATCGGCTTTGACACAGTCACCGTCCTATCATTCATATCGATAATCGTAAGCTTCTTCTCCTTACCAAGAATGATCAACTTTGTCTGACCCACATCCAGCATGCTTATTTTGCCGTCGTAGTTTGCATCTGCAAAAGTCGTGGCTGGTTTCTTACCGAAGATTACTAACTTTATGTACGTTGTATCCCGCATATCAATGGTATCGTCTTCATTTGCATTGCCGTAAATCTTTAAATAACCAGCACTTGCAAGCACTGGCGATGTCAGCAGAATTGTGCATATTGCTATTCCTACTAATACCAAGTTTTTCGTTTTCATTTTTTTCTTTTTATCCCCTCCTTTTTTATAGAGAGTATTTATATAGCTCCCCTCCCCGGCGCTTCTTTATCCCATATCCTTAGGGGGAGAAAAAAAATCCCCCTCAACAAAATTTTCCTTTTTATTCGCTTCTTCCCTATTTCCTCCTCCGCAGAATATATGCAATTGCCGATATCACTGCTATTGCGAGAACAGCCCCGAATCCTGGTACTGCCGGTTTTGGCGTTGGTGTTGGCGTTGGCTTTCCCTTAGTAGTTGGCGTTGCTGTGGACTTTGGCGTTGGCGTTGTTTTTACTGCTGGTGTTGCCTTTCGCTTTGGCGTTTTTCCAGGTGCTAATGTCGGCGTTTGCGTAGGTGCCGGTGTCTCTCCCGGTGCTAATGTAGGCGTTGACGTAGGTGTTGGAGTTTCTGTTAAGTTTGTTTCAGGTGTTGGTGCCGGTGTCTCTCCAGGAGCTAATGTTGGCGTAGGCGTAGGTTCCTCCTCTTCTTCCTCTTCCCCCTCTTCTTCAACTATCCCTACTTTAACCACTGCACTATTCCAATTCGCTTCTATTGCTTCTGGTGTCGCTCTATCGTCCTCAAAAACGTATTTCACGAGTTCTCCATTGGAAAGTTCTAACGCGCTTTTGTCACCATCCTTCCCCTTCACCTTGAAACTTATTTTCGCTAAGTATCCCGAACCACTCACTGTGGTAGTTCCAGAAAGCTCTAACATTACTTTTATCGTGTCCGAATCCATAGGCGCCCACATGGCTATTGGTATCTCCGTATCATCTATGCTGCCATCTGTAACGTCATCCACCTTCACTACCTTGTGATCAAAAATGAGGTCGAACATTCCATTATTGAAGTCCGTGATACCTTCCACATCTATGGTCACGTCAAATGTCTCTTTTTCTTCTACGTACTCCGGTGCATTAACTGTGACCGTAACTTCCGCTTCTTGTGCCATTACTGGTGTAACTGCAAGCGACGTAAGCGCTAACGCTATTACTATTAAGACAAGTAAAACTGACATACCTGCCCTTGTCATTGACAGCTTCGTGATCCTTCCACTACTTTTTCCTCTCTCTCCCATCCCCTCTCGTACCTCCTTACAGATTCTTTTTATCTTCCATTGGTGCTAACTATGGGAACCAACGATAACCTCGTCATCGACCCACACCGCAGGTGTCTCTTCCGCTTCCGTGTTCACCAGCAGTCCATTGGATATGTCTAACCCGCTTTTATCTCCTGTCTCGCCTACCACTGCGAAACTTATCGCCGCTAAATTCCCCGTGCCCCTTACGCCTGCAATCCCCGAAACGTCAAGGATCACTCTTATTGTGTCATTATCCATATGCTCCCACTCACTTACCGGTATTACTCCTCCGTCTAAGCTGCCATCTGCAACACCCGTAACGTTCACCACGCTCGAATCGAATGTCAGGTCAAACTGCCCTGAGTTGAAATCCGCAATGTTAGCCACGTCTATGCTCGCATCAAAAGTTCCCTCTACGTACTCCGGTGCATTTACACTTACTTTCACCGGTTTCGGACCCACGATAACCTCATCATCAATCCACTCCGCGGGTATCGCCTCCGCTTCTGTGTTCACCAGCAGTCCATTGGATAT
>QMVO01000353.1 GCA_003661125.1 Methanosarcinales archaeon | reverse complement strand
AGAACCACATTCACGTTCATCATCTTAACTACCTTCCAAAGCACCTTTTCTCTCAACAACTTCCACTAATTTGTCCAATACTTCATGCAGCTTTTCTATTTTATTCAATCCTCGCTGAACCGCATCTAAGTCTAGGCGGTTATATTTGTGAACAATGGCGTTCCTCAGACCATTGAATCTTCTTATCAGTTCTCCTTCCCTCTCCACCAGCACCTTTTCTTTCTCCAGCTTCTCAACATTCGTGTAATCGTCCTCAACTGTAAGTCCTAAGTCCCTCGTTGCCATCGCAACCACATCCATGACAACATCCACGCAAACCTCTAACGCATACAATAATGCCCGCCTCGTAACATCGTCCTCCTCCGTAAATGGCTTCGTCTTTATGAATCTCATCTCGCCCTCAAACACTTCCAATTTCTCTAAGTATCTTTTCATTCTCATTCATCCACACCCTCCTGTTGCCTTTCCTCTCTGCAAAATTCTTGAACTCGTTCCCTGCGATCCTGTGCTCCATGTCCTGCCATAATTTCCTGAAGAAGTAGAAATATTCGGATAAATCAAGTTCATCCCCACATATAACCTCGTGATGCCTTATAACTTCCATTTTTATATATAGTGGGAGATTCTCAAACACTTTTATGTCATATTTCCCACCTAGTTTACCGTAGACCTCGTCTAAGATACCCCCTGAGGGCGTGACTATGCAAACGTCAATGTCGCTCCTCCTCGTTTGCTCTCCCCCTGCAAAAGAGCCAAACAGCAATATTCCCCTGCAACTCTTCCCGAACTCCTCGAAGTCTTCTTTTAATTGTTCAATCATTCCCATTTTATTATTAGATTTAAGGTTCATTATTATTTATCCTTTTTCTTGTAATAATCTGTGTAATCTTGTGGTTACATATACCCAAGCGCCCTCAACTTTTGCATCATAAACGTCTTTTCTTTGTCCTGTGCGCGACCAGACCGTTCTGCAACCTTTGTCGTTCTCAGCTCTTCCACTATTTCATCTATCGTCTTTGCATTTGAATCAATTGGAGAAGTGCAGGGTTCACAGCCTAAACTGCGATACCGTTTTCCAGCGTTGGCAAAATACATTGGATTCACCGGAATATTCCTCTCTTGTTTTATGTACTCCCAAACATCTAATTCACGCCAATGGAGAATTGGATGCACTCTCGTATGGATAGTCACATCGGTCTCACTTTGTCCTTTAGTTTGTGCTTGATATTGGTCCCACATCTCCAGCGGCTGGTCCCTGTAATTCCATCTGAACGCATCGTCTCGTGGTGAGAAGACACGTTCCTTCGCTCTTATCCCGTGTTCATCCCTCCTTATCGCCAGAAGTAGCGCATCAAACCCGTGCTTATCAAGACATTTCATCAATGCTTCCGTTTTTAATTTCGTGCAACACTCGAACTTACCGTCCTTCGGTCCAACGCCCACGTTCATCGCTTCTTCGTTCCTCGCTATTATCAAATCCAATCCCCATTCTTCTGCAATTCTATCTCTGAACTCGTACATCTGCTTGAACTTGTAGCCCGTATCTATATGGATTACAGGAAACGGAATTTTGCCGAAGAAGGCTTTCCTGCACAGCCATAGCACGGTTGTGCTGTCTTTTCCAGTACTCCACAGAACTGCTGGGTTATCAAACTCCGCGTATGCTTCCCTTAATATATATATGCTCTTATATTCCAGTTCTTTCAGTCCCATTCTCTTCTCATCGCCTCCAACATACTCACAAACCTCCTATCAAAGCAATCGCTGCAAAGGCGAGAATTAGAATCGCTAACCAAAAATAAAACCAGAACATATTGATACCTGGATTTGTGGCACGACCCCATGCAGTAAACTCCCACGCACGCTCATGAAGCACATACAGAACCACCCTGATCGCATGAAAGACAAAGGTAATTAAACTCGCTTCAACCCAACTCCCTGTAATAAAGTACGAGAGCAAAATTAAAATTACAATTCCGAGCACACGCCATGTGAACGATTTTGTCCAACTTCGAACCCATGAATCCGTTTTTGTATTCTTATTCTTGTTATTGTCCATTTGTAACTCACTCCAAATAGCCCAAAGCTCTCAATCTCTTCTTCACCTCTTCTTCCTCCTCTTCGCTAAAGGTGGGTTCTTCCTCCTCGCTCTCCTCTTCTCTCATTATCTCCTCCATCACAAACGTGA
This sequence comes from Methanosarcinales archaeon, assembly GCA_003661125.1. Lineage (GTDB taxonomy): Archaea > Halobacteriota > Syntropharchaeia > Alkanophagales > Methanospirareceae > QMVO01. Next base: position 599 of record QMVO01000353.1, on the reverse strand, counting down.
CATATTCCTCTACGGACTGGAATTCCGTAGTTCCCACTCTCTCTTCTATTCTGCCGTAAAGCTCAGCCGGTAAAAATACGGCTTTCTTTTCCCTTTCTTTTGCCTCTTCTTCTTTCATAAATAACCAAGCCTCCTCAATCTTTCTCTTATCGCTTTTACCTCTTCTTCTGTTAGCTTGTCTTCTTCTTTTAGCTTTCCGCTTGACGCTAAATTCCGCATCACAAAAACGATAAATTCGGTGACGCTGGAGAATCCCGTGCCTTCTATCATCCTCTGCAGCTTTTCATATAGTTCCCTCGGTATCTTGATGGTTACTTTATCTGTCATTTATTCACACTCTAATTGTAGTAACATAGGAGTATATAAAGCTTTCTATTTTTTTGCTGCTTTTGTATGGAGAATTTTATGCACCCAAAGATTCAACTACAAATCTATCCTCTTCCGGAGTCATGCCCCTTCTTATGTACGCACATATAGCAAGTGCAATCGTAAATACTGAAAGAACAATAAGAACAGGCGACAATCGAATACCAAACGGTGTGTAATTCAATGCTAAGCCCAATAAGGGGGTAATTGCGATGCTCAATCCAAAGCTGAGT
>QMVO01000352.1 GCA_003661125.1 Methanosarcinales archaeon | reverse complement strand
GTATTGTAAACTGCTGATGTTGCTAGAAACACTTTAGCGGGGTCTTCGTATTCTTTTATTCCGAAAATCTCTCCCACGTAGCTCCACATTGCCGGAACTAGCTTGTCTGCTGCAAGCACCACTACTGCTACTGCAGTTATAATGGCTAGTTCTGCTGCTTTCTCCCCAACTATTTTCCAAACAGCTTCCCTACTGTATCCGTAGAGAAACACTGTAACAGATAGGGTGAAGAAGAAAACAACTATTCCGGCGAAAGCAAAATACTTAAGCCACCAAGGCTCTTCGAACCTTGCTTGAACTGTTGTGAAACCGTACTGTATTTCCTCTCCGCCTTCAACCCGGAACGTGTAATATGCTGTTTCGGGGAAAAGGGGAGCAGAATACTTCTGAGGCTTAGGTATAGCTATTTTCTTTTCAACTTCCGCTTTAACGTTTAGCTTAAGAACATACTTTCCCCTAGGGTCTATGTCTAGCTTAAATAAGTCTACGAATCCGTTCCCTACAAGTTCGTTTTCGCTTAATTCTTTTGAGTAGGTGTTTCTTCTTTCCCCACGCTCGTAGACTGTAACTTCAATTCTCACTTTTTTAAGCTCTCCATCAGCAAAACCTAAGGTAACAAGGTTTACCTTATCCCATTTGCTGGAAGGCGTTGCGAAACCGGTAACATACATTGTTAATGGAGAAGCGGGAATAGGTGTTGATTCAGCAAAACCTAAACTGCTATCGGCCCATTTAAGACTAACAGCATATCCTATGTTGCCGTTTTCGAAAATTGGAATAGTTATGTTCTGAACCTTGTTTTCTTTAAAGTTATTTATAATGTATGTTTCAGCCCTGCTATCTACTGCTTGCCCTAGTAAGCCGGTTTCTTCAACAGGTTTTGCTTCAGCTTTCCTTACTACAACATATATTGGGGTTTTTATTTTTCCGTAAACGTAGTAGAATGCTGTTAGTTTTCTTCCTTGGATGTAGCTTATTGGTAGTGCGAATCCTCCTCCAACATATACTTTCACGTAGTCTTCTCTTACATCTATGTTTCCGAAAACCGCTCTAACAACTAGCTCGACATATCCCGGGTGCTTCGGTTTTACCGTGAAGTTGAACGCTCTTATTTCGTATGGTTTAAGCGTGAAGCTGAACCGGTTTGGTTCAACAGTTACTGCTCCCTCTTCTTCTTGTGTTGTTAGCCATTTCCTCTCTACTTTTTCCCTAGGGAATACTGCTATGCTTACTTTCTCGGGTTTTGTTGTGAAAACGTATGCTGTAACAGTATATGACGTGTTAATGTTCACATAGGGGGGATTAGCTATTGTAAGGTATATTTCGTTTTCAGCAACGCTTACACCCTTATCTAAGACCTCAATCTGAATTGTTTTTGGCTTTACCTTCTTGAATCCATAGTCTGAATTGTAGGTTAGCCAAAACCTTATCCATCCAGTACCTACCTTAATTCCCTTAAGGTTTAGCGTGAATGTTTTAGAACCTCCATCCATTTTGTCTATGTGGTAGTAGGCTTTAGCTGAAGACTCATTCACACCTTCCCCCGTTATTTCAAGGTGTTCGCTATCCCATTCTAAATAGATGTTCACATCCCAAACTTTGCTTATCGCTCTAACAGTTAATGTTACAGATAAGGGTGTATCTATGAACACACGGGTTGGAGCGTTAAGGTATGGCTTAGCATAGTGTTCCACTCTAATGAAGCATGAATCGGAGGAAGTATATGTTATCTTAATCTGTTTCGTTTCATTACCTATCTTGCGGGTTACCCAAGCGTAGAAGAAAGCCCTAACAACAACCTTACCGACACCTTCCTCAAGAGTTTTCGCAGAATGAGTAGAAACTGGCTCAACATTACCCCAACCCTTAACTTCAACTCTATCGAAAGTATAGTTGCCATCGTGAATCACGTAATCGAAGCTAAATATGGAATATGGAGGAACAACCAAAGGACAATCAGTAATCTTAACGTAGGGTCTCCAGTCCTCCATAGTTTGCTTAGCGTATATGAGCGATAGTGTTGATATTGCGAATAAGGCTATGAAGAAAATGGTGAATGCTCTGGATAGTTTCACTTTTTCACCTCCCGAAGATAGTTTCTACGTTTAAGCTCCTCTATGAAGAGCAAAACTGCTTTTTCGAATTCGAAATCAGGTATGATGAAGCGTCCTTTTCTGTTCTTTTTGAAGCTTATCTCTCCTGTGCTAGCTAGCCTCCCCCATATTATTTTGTTCTTCAGAATTATCCATCTCACAAACTTTCTTTCCAGCTTCTCTATGTCTGCGTTCACAATATTAGCTATTTTAACTGCTTCCTCAACTACATCATGTGGCAAATAGAATTTTATTCCTAGGTCGAATGGGTCTATGTGTTCGTTTCTTACCCATTTGCGGCATAGTTTTTTGCCGTTCTTGGTTAAATAAATGAATTTTATGCCGTGAATTTTCTTGATATAAACTATGCCGTAGTATATTAGCCTGTACAGTAGCCTACTGTATTTCTTCCCTCTTATTTTAAGCAGTTTCCTCATTTGCTTGCTTGTTAATCTACCGTAGTAGTATATTGTTACAAGTATTTTCTTCAGCTTTTCATTGTTAAAATCTATTTTCCTAGGTTTACGCTGCATAAAAACACACCTAGAGAGGGCTATGTTCTTATTATTCTGAACCAAACGCTTTCAATATATGTCGGTTCTTCACTCAACGCTTTACTTAAGCCGTATGTTGCTTCGGCAAGTAGGGCTATGAATATGCCGTATAGAACGCCGGGGAAAATTATTGTTGCTGCTAGGTGC
>QMVO01000351.1 GCA_003661125.1 Methanosarcinales archaeon | reverse complement strand
GCAGTTCTTATATATTCCACAAACCCTCTCTTTACCGTTGTTTCAAACTCTTCTTCGATAAGCATTGCATACGCCGCTAACTGCACCCTATCGCTTTTCCATACGCTGTATTCAGGGCATTTACCCGTTTTTATCACACAGGGTATAAACTCTCCACCCGTAATTATCAGCTTGTCTACGCTGCCGCTCATGCTCAACTTTTCCGATACCATTGTATGTTCCCTCTCGTAGCCATGAGCTCTCTCCAACTGTAATTGTCCTTCTTCATTTCGTATCTTCCCCCACCATTCATCGTTTTTCAGGCTCAGCTCGCGAATGAAATCAGTTTTTACCGCCTCAAAAAAATCCTTTTCTATTCCTTTCAGTTCTTCCTTATATATCCATTCTACACCATTCAGTATGTCTTCAATTGCTCTTTTTACGTCATCTTCTCCGCTCTCTACTTTCTCATCCTCAACACCGCGAATGGTTTGCAAATTGAATGCCAATTCTTTCAGCAGAATAGACTCAACCAAGCTTCTTTCTTTTCCCTTTGCTATTCCATGCTGCTCATGCCCTTTCGCGCTGAAATAGACCAGTCGGGGACATATCAGATATGAAGTTAAATCAGAAACTTTAACTTTAATTGTCATGTTTTTGTTTCTGTTCCATCGCATTAGTTTAAATATAACTTATGATTTATTTTATTGTTTGATATTATAACATGGATAAACAAAGGAGGAAATTAAGAGAAAATGTTTGAGGCTAAGGTAGATGCAAGCATGTTGAGAGAATGCATAGAGTCGATCACAGCAATAGTGGATGAAGGGAAGTTGATAATAGTGGAGGAAGGTTTAAAACTCCGAGCAGTTGATCCTGCGAATGTAGCAATGGTTTCTTTTGAATTACAAAGCGATGCTTTTGACGAATTCCGGTTTGCAGCGAAGGAAACAGAAACAGAAGCCGAGGCTGAGGCCGAATCCAAAGCTGAGACGGAAATAGGTATAGGCATAGATTTCGTAAAATTGCTTGCCATCCTCGGAATAGGAGGGAAGGAAGAAGTAGAGTTGAAACTGGACGAGCGTGCACAAAAAATGTTCACCAGGATGGGTAGTCTCGCATATACTCTTTCCTTGCTTGATCCCTCTTCGCTGAGAAAAGAGCCAAAGGTTCCGGAACTTGAGTTCCCTGTACAGGTAATCATCGAAATGGAAGAGTTCAGAAGAACCATACGCGCTGCTGAGAAGATAGGTGACCACATATTGCTGGGTGTAGATGGCGAGGAGTTCTATATGGAGGCGGAGGGGGAGATGGATAAGCTGAGATTAGGGTTACAAAAGGAGCAATTAATACATCTCACACCAGGGACGGTTCATTCTTTATACTCGCTGGACTACATCTCGGCAATGAGCAAGGGAATGAGCCATGCGGAGAATATAACGCTCAACCTCGGCAATGATTATCCGCTGCAAATAGAGTTTGAAGTGGCAGAGGGCAAAGGAAAAGTAAGCTATTTGCTGGCGCCAAGAATAGAGTCGGAATAAGAAGGGAGGAGATTGAATGACGAAGATTAGCGAGTAATCAGAAAGAGAGAAGATATATTCGCGAAATGACCTAAAAATAAGAAGATCTGTGATAATCCTGTGAAATCTCATGGAGGTATTTTTGATTTTAAAATTGAGAATATTTCTTTTATTTCTTCGTTTCTTTGTTCAATATCTTCAACAGCGTCTATTCCAAACTTCTTGAACTCTATCATTAATTCCTTGGCAACTTCCGATTTATGTATCCAGGAGCAATCAGAACAGCCCCAAATACGCCCTCTTTCCTTCGTCTTCACCCATTCACCGCCGGTTTGCTCATCTTTACATGGATAAAAAGGGCAGAAACACCATGTGCAATCCTGACCAGTAAAATGGCATGGATAATATTCACACGTCTCGTCCGGTCCTACGAGCTTCTTTTCTTCCAATACTTTTTTCAGGTGTTTATAGGCGAGTGGGTGCATTTTTAGTAATTACACAATATCTCGTGAAGTTATAAATCCTAAATAGTGCCATATGACCCAAAGACGTAGCGCGGTATCTCAAGGAAGAATACAAGCTTGAGGTGTCAGTGAAGACGATAGAGCGGGAATTGGAGGAATATGACCTCTCTGAACTGTACAAGTTGGTCATGGCTGGCTTTTAGCCCCTTTTATTGCTGATATGGTGAAGAAAATCAGGCAGGCTTATGATGAATTACCCGGAAGCGTTGAAGCCATCCTGACATTAAGCGATTTCTTTGGACTGGTAAGGGGGAAGAGGCAACGTAATCTGGTAAAACAGTGGGAAAAGGTTCCAAAAAGCGAATACAGATGTGAGAACGAAGATAAGGGGCTGTAAAGACTTCGTCCGCACTATTTTACTCCTGAATGAGCACGAGAAAGGAAAGGACAGGTTCTATCCTATATATACGAACGATGAGGTCACTTCGGCGATTTGAATCTGGATGCGCTTCCAAAGAGCTATCCTCTGAATCCAAAGGAGGAAAAGGTGCAATTCAGGGATAAGCATCTCATGCTGGTGGGGTGGATAAAAAGCGACTATTCTAGGGAGTGTAATGCACTTAAAGAGTATTGTGATAAGATAAATCAGTCAAATCTTGAAATTAGCGAAGCAATTTGATCAAACTTTCTTAAAGTTTGATGGTTCAAGGTATTTGCTCAATATTAAGTGGTAAAGTAAAATATAAAATCATGCATATTACCCAAATTTGCACATACTGCTCTCTCAGCCATTTTCAGTTTTTGGATTCCACCTTTTATTGAGCAGGTT
>QMVO01000350.1 GCA_003661125.1 Methanosarcinales archaeon | reverse complement strand
CAATAATTGAGTTAGACGAGGGAACTCGCATGCTTTCGGAGGTTGTCTGCAAGCCTGAAGAAGTGAGCGAGGGGATGAAAGTGCGAGCAGTGTTCAGAAAATTGGGTGAAGAGGGCGAAGAAGGCATCATTTACTACGGAACAAAATTCGTGCCTGCGTGAAGCGTGTAGTTGATAGCAGTAGGCAGGAAGAAAAGAAGGAAAAAGATGACAGTGACTTACACAACTGAGAGCGGGTCAGAGATCCACTAAAGGCACAAAACTTATAACTTCAGAGTGTCGTGAACAAGGAAAGCGTAGAAGAACTGCGCGAACATGAAGGGAACTCAAAGACTGTCGCCCTAATTCGTTTTTTCACCCCACTTCTCCTGTCTTGAGTTCAATGTTCTTTACAAAATAAATTGCGAAAATCTCTTTTACCGCTTCCTTCTTCGTCTTATTAGTGGGCGATTTGTTCTTCAGTATTTTTGATTTTCTATCATTTTGCTTTGAGAATAGTGTCTAATTCCTAATTTCAAGGTGGAATACAGCATGAGATAAAGCATCATCGTAATTGCTCACATATGGTCGGGCGGACACGAGGAGAAGTCCTCGCTGAGCAGATGCCCTTAAGAGAGAGCTGCAAGCTCAGGTGGATGAAAAAGAACCTCACTGAAGGCTCCTGCCGCAGTAATGGAAGCACACTAATGTTCCCTCAAAGTAAGAGGAGACCGCACAGGAAAAAGTCCTCTTCGTGAAAGTTGAACGAATAAAACCACTCATTACCTAAAAGTTAAAGCGAATTCGTTGCTTATGATGTCAATATAGCCCTGACAAGACCTATACCGCTCCTTATGTTGACCTTGCTATATGCGTCATTTATAACTTCAGGACCTTTACTCATACCATCTACCCATGCTTCCATGGCATCTATTGCCCTAAACGCTAAGCGAAGCATTATTCTTGAGATTAATGGATTTCCACCCTTTATCAGTTTACTTACCAATCTTCTGGAATTGTAAACGCTCAATTTCCAGCCACATACAATGCAATCAATCGCCTCTTCCGGTAATTTTGAGAGATATACGAAGTCCGCCTCTTTCTTTCTCTCTATCACTGAGCCTCCCATTGGTATCAACAATAGGGGAAAAGTCCAGCCTATGAAGCCTTCACTCTTCAAATCGTCTATTAACTCTGTGGTCGCTACATAATCCTCTGCGGTTGCATCTGGAAATCCTACGATGTATGTGTAGCACGGATACCAGAACACATCGTTAAATAGTTTTGAGGCTTCAATCAAAACATCTGACCACTCCCCCGGCTTGTATGGATATGCCTTTCCCCTGAAATATTTGTTCACAATTCTCGGACTTGCGGATTCCAAGCCTATTTGGGGAAATATCGGCTCATCTTCGCTCAATTCCTCAATTTCCGAGATATACTTGACCGCATCTTTCAGGACTAATGCCGAAGCACAGGATATGTGGGAGAATCCAACTTTTTTTGAAACTCCATATTTCTCCGCCAAATCTACCGCCGATTTAAACAACTTTTTAACCGCATTAGCGTTCAATCGCAAACCGTTTGCTCCATACAACAACACATCTTCGGTAACAAAACTTATGTTCTTTATGCCATTCTTCAAATTGAATTCAACTTCTTTCATAATATTGTCAAGAGGGATTGACCTGAATTTCCACATCGTCGGATTGCAGAAGCGACATCTTCTTGGGCATCCTACTGTGATTTGAACCAATCCGTTTCTGCTCGGTGTTGTTATTAATGGAATCTTATCCACAGTTGCGGATTCCCCTTGAACATATCTCGGCACTTCTTCGCCATCAAGTATCTTCTTAACTATCAAAGGAAATGTTATCTCGCATTCACCATCATACAGAACATCTATCCCATATTTATCTTCGTAGCCTCTCAACTGCCAGTTACCAGGACCGCCTGCAATCACCTTAAACCTATATCTTTCCTTCAAACCCTTTATCTCATATATCAACTTCTCAAACTCAAGCTCCGTGCATGTCATTCCTCCGCCACTCAATGCTTTTAGGGTCCATGAAACCGGTGCCAAGCCCTTTGGGTCAAGCACATGCACCCCAACTATCTCCGTATCTTCATCAATAGCCTTTCTTATCATGTGCGGTGGAGCGATTACCACATCATCTCTGCTGAAGCCAGAAGCAAGCAAAGAAGCTTCCACCTTACCCAAAGCATAGGGAGCATGCTTTGCCCTCAAACCATCAGTAGGCGTCTTTGGCGTCAGCAGACGATACTCCACAATCCTGGGAACGAGCCTGTATGGCATGCACAGCCCAAATCCGAAGAAATCAAAACCGTGGTAATCTGTGAATAGAGCCCTATCTGCCGTTAAAACGATTTTTGCCATCTCCAATCACTACTACTCCATCGCAGATTTTGCCATCTTTATGGCTTTAGGAATCGCTCTCCTTAATATGAAGCCTTTTCTTGAGATTAAATCTTTAATTAGAAATGATGGACGCAAGTAGAATGATACATACGCTTTCTGAAGCAGTTTTGTTATCTGCTGACTTGTGAAGTTTTTAAGCTTCATCACAGGATCCAAAGTTGTATATTTTCTCCAATCGAAGGTCAATATGAGCTTTTTTGCCGATGCATATTTCCACAATCTCGTTCCAGGATATGGCGTAGCTATCGTGAACTGAGCAAAATCTACTCCTACTTTCTTTGAAAATTTTATCGTTTTCTTTATATCCTCCTTTGTTTCCTCTGGAAATCCTATGACGAAAGAGCCCAAAGCACGCAGTTTATGCCTTTTCGCCTTCTTAACCGCAGATATTGAT
>QMVO01000349.1 GCA_003661125.1 Methanosarcinales archaeon | reverse complement strand
TACCACGTAGTGCAGTAGAATATTGATTATCGGTGTATGACTGGATAGTATGTCTGACTTGGGGATAACTCTGGGGAGTAGTATATCTTCAGTGCATTACCAATCAATTTGGAGAGGATACCTTTTATTTTATACATTGAAAGTTGGGTAAAAATGACGGAACGGGATAGGATTTCTATAAACCCGTTTCCTCCATCAACATCCTTATGTGTTCGCTTATTTGATGAAACTTGCGATGTCTTTTCGTAGGCCAATAAGAAATTATGACCTTGGCGTTTTTATCCAAAATCTTTACCTCTAACACTTTTCCCGCTGCCTCGGATAGTGTTCTTCCCATGTCCATAGAGTCTTGTCCTTGCACGTCCCAACGGTTGCGTAAGGTTAAAAAACCCAGTAGCGCTGTTCTACCCAATAAACAAATATTTTGGGGCTTTATATACTCTATTTCCCGTTTAAGGTACTGTTCTGCACAAAGTTTTATCACTTTTCCGGAAGGAGCGGCATTTCTCCCGTTCCTCGCCGAGGGGCACTTCACTGTGGGCAGAAGATAAAAGCCCGCTGTGATAAAATCCTTTATGGTGCTGATTTCATAATCAAAATCACTTCGTAAGAGTTCAAATAAACCGTTTCGCAGTCTATCATTTGTGTTTTCGTGGTAGAAGTAGTAGCGACTGTTCAGAGGAGGTGCTTCAGAAATAAAAAGGAACTTTGCGTTCCGGGGTTCTGACGTTGGAATTCTATCATCAGGGCATCTAACTGCATAAAAGCCTTCTTCTTTGCACTTCTTACATTCTTTTATTCCGTCTTGTATTTCGTTCCAGTTCATGTTAATTAAAACGGATGTCAATAAAATACTAAAACTAAAAGTAAAATACAAAGCGGCAAAAACATAAAATGACCTGGAAAGATGAGAAAGAGAAACTCGGAAAAGAGATAACTTGTTTATTATACGAAAAAGGATTGATTAAAACATGGTATCGTGACAATCCACGTGGCTGGACGCTCGTCTCAGGCTTATGGAGTCCTTTCTACATACAATTGAGACCTCTCACTTCTTACCCGGATATGCTCGAAAAAGTAGGCTCTGCACTCGGAAAGATGGTTAAAGAAGAATGTAAAGAGGTAAATAAAGTGGTGGGTGTGGCAATGACCGGAATACCTCTTGCCACTGCAGTAGCAATACTGACGCACATACCATCGCTCTGGACACGAAAAATAGATGTCAGGTCTTCTGGCGAATTCGAGAGCTACATTCAGAGTTATGGTGAGCATACACTGGTAGAGGGCGAATTTGAAGAGGGCGATCAGATAGCAGTTATTGATGACTTAGCGACGAAGTTTGATTCCAAACTCGTTGCTATTGAGCAAATAAACTATGAAGCGAGGACGAGAGGGTTAAAAATTGAATGTAAGCACGTAGTTGTTTTACTTGATCGGGAGCAAGGAGCAGCCAGAGTGGCAAGTCAGCATGGTATTTCTTTTCATTCTCTCATCCCTATTAAATCGAAAGGAATAGAATGGTTAAAAAATTCCTTGTCTAAGATGGAATATGAGGTTATCATGGATTATCTACGGGATGAGAATAAATATCAGGGTGCTGAAGTTCATAAGGGACTCCTTCTCTCCACTAAACCAAATAAAAATTAAGGGACACCTAAAATCAGAAAGAAACTACCTCTGTAGGGAATAGCGGGAAAAAAGCTGGATGGATCGATGGCAATGCTGGTAGAAAAGGGCAGCATAAGGGGAACAGCAAGGGCAATGGGCGTAGATAAAGACACTGTAACAGTGTATCCCTATGGCTCAAAAGAGCGGGGGAACACTGCGAAGAAGTCACGGAATGTCTACTTCGGGATCTAAATCTTTCGCAGGCGAAGGTGCCTTCATATCTTATCTTTATTTCGGATCCTCTCAGTAAAGTATTTCATCTGCATAGTGATTCTCATGCTCATTCTCTAGACAATCTTCACATAGAAGCACTTTTCTTCCTTCCTCTTCTGAGCATTCAATACAAATCCACGTGGCAATGGTCTTCTTTCCTTCTCTCTTGCACCTCTCACAATAACGATACTTTGGCTTGTTCTGGGAAATCACACGTGGATATTCAGCACCCTCTTCTGGTTCTACCATCTTCTCCAAGGTGATAATATGCTGGATTTCATCGCCGAAGTCGTAAACATACCCTAATTTATCACCTCCAGATAAACCAAGTTGCTCAATCCGCATCTCCGCACCACTGCCACCTCCATCGGGATCAATCTCACCAAAGCCGCCCCGTGACCATTGTCCTATAAAGAATTCACTTAGATGATCCCACGTATCATGATTGAACGCAATACGAATGATATGATCGAAATCAGCGAGTGTCTGGTTACCTTTAATCTCAATGCGGCGCCAAAGCCCTTTCCGATACTTCAAAGCAACCTTAAATACATATACCTTCTCCATAGCTAGCCATCCCTCTTTACAAAAAATATTTTCCTTAGTATATAAGGCACTTTCGTCTAACGGTTGGCGGGGTAAAAAATCAAATTCTTTTTCCAAAACATACTATTGTTCAAGAAATGGATAAAAGTAGGAGGAGGTTATGAATATGAAGGAACAAGAATAGCAGGTGTTGAAGAAGGTTTTCCCGCAGCTAATGCAGGTATGAAAGCAGGAATGAGTATTATTATGATGGATGATGTAAATATAGCTGGCTATAAGGATTTTCAGAATTTTATGAATCACACGACACCCGGGCAAAAGGTAGAAGTGCGAACAAAAGAAAAAACGTGTTTGTATAGCTACCCTTTATTTTAAAACTTTCCATG
>QMVO01000348.1 GCA_003661125.1 Methanosarcinales archaeon | reverse complement strand
TCACAAAAATTGTTGAAAAGAGTGGAAGAGAGTACTTCGCTAAGATCCCGAAGAGAGCAAGACAGATGTGTTCATTGTTCCCTGAGCTTCTACCTATGGGTTAACTTGCGGAGTTACGGTTGTATAAGTTTTAAAACCTCTTCTTTACTCATTTTCTCTGTCTTTTCCTCTATTTCCTTTAACGTGTCACCTCTTGTTACACCAACCAATTGGAAGAATTTTATTGCTTTTATTGGTCCCAACTTTTCGTATAGCGTTTCTATCCCTTCCTCAAAAATATCTTCCGCTAACTCAGTTTTCATCATATCACCTCCATTTCCTCTACAAACTTTAATGGGTTTACTATCTTGATTTCAAATCCTCCCTCTTTCACCGATGACACTATTTTCATGTTTTTGTGTTTAGATATACTCTCATTTTCTCTTGTCTTATTCCCTCTCTTTTCTTTATATTTTATTATCTTCATCCCAATAAAAATTGTTTTCACAAACAAGATTTATTCCGGTGCAAATGTCACCGCTTTCGACGACCCGTCACCCATGATGAACTCTATTGTAAAGTTTTTATTTTCCATGTTTGAATCAAACAAAAAACCGAATATGTCGGTGTCAAGTTTGTTTTCCCACGGCTCTACCGTGCAATCAGTTATATCAAGAGTAGTTCCAGAGGATGCTTTGCCTTTCCATACTATTACCTCTGTCGTTAGATTCCAGTCACACAATAATGCACGAGTAACGTTTCCCTCTTCAGGATTCCATGAAATCCGTATCTTCTCTATCGTGATGTCACTGCTTCCGGTATTGTTTACCTTGACGAGGTGCAGACCATGCTTGAAATAACCAATGCACGAAGAACTTGTATCCACCTCTAAATCATCTGCCTGCGTGGGGACATACCACGTGCCAGCGGTGAACGTGTTGCCTGTGGAGGTCTCAACGTCTGAGAGATAAGAGAACGTGCCACTGCTGAACAGATACACAAGAGGCATGAGCAAAACCAACATCAGTATGATTTTTATTTTTGCGTTCATTTTATATTATCACCACAGATTACACAGATTCTCACAAGATTTTTTCTTTAATAAACTTTTCTTTTTGAAAAGAAAAAGTGTGTGGGCAAAAAGCAAGCCCACCAATTTTTTCATTTTTGCGTAGCGTTTTCCGTAAACGCTTTTTTAAAGGGTTTACTGCGAACCGTCCTGATTCAGCGTGAATATCACTGTCAGATTGAAAGTATCACCCTGGAAGTCATTGCCCGCGGTTTCGTTGAATTTGATGTTCATGCTGAAACTATACTGGAAGGTATCGGGTGGTGGAAGGTTGTCAACTCCATTACCCCCATTTCCATATTTAAGGTCGTAAAGTGTTCGCTTGCCATCCCCGTCAACGTCTTCTATTTTCCAATAGTCATGTTGCTCCCCTGTAAGCACATTCTTTCCTGTTAGCAGGTTAATGTTGTAACCATCAGCCTGATACCATGCCTGATCGATTGTAAGGTTCTTTGCCATCCAACCTGGATGCTGATCGGTGTTTGGGTCTGTATCGGATTCCGTTTGTGGAGATTCTTCCGTTACGGAGTAATCGCATGTTATTTCAGCATGGTCTGCTGCTATGCTGCCAACAGTGTCAAGCACAACCCAGCCAGAAACCGAATCTCCAGGCTTCATATCGCTTAGCGTCCAGGTTGCAGTTACACCATCTCCCCAGTCTTCTCCGTCACTGATTTTCAAATCCAGCGTCCCAGCAGTGAAAGTGTTACCTGTGGATGTTTCTGTGTCGCTGAAGTAAGCGAGAGTGCCCGCTCCCGCTGTCATCGCTACCAGTGCAATGCACATCACCGAAATCAATGCCCCTTTTGCGTTCATTTTCGTTCTCGGAAAAAATGGATAAGTGGGCTTTTAGGTTTGCCCACTTATTACTATTTCGCTGCGTTTATACTGTTGGCGCTATTTGTCTTGCAATTATCTCTTCGTCAAAGTACATTTCATCGCCCTGAGCCCAGTTTGTGACCTCTGGATGCATATGGAAGCTCTGTTCAACGAGCATGTACCAACCTGGATTAAGAATACCAAGTTCAATCTCCGTGCAGTTAATCTCGCTCACATTTACTTCGTCGAGATCATATATTTCCTTTGAATATACAAGCCCTCCGGTCTCATTGTAAACCTCTACGTATAGATCGAACCATATGTAGTCATCGATGTTGTTTATAGTATCATTAGAATCTTCTGCAGATTCAGACTCTGGATGCAAGCCACCAGCGGTTCCCGTAACAATCAGATGCTTAGAGATATTCGCTGGATTTGTGCCCTCATTTGTAATAGTAAGCTCAATCACAGCAGTTTCACACGGCTTTAAATCTTTTAAGGTGAAACTCTCATTCCACGGATTTTGCTTGTTAACAGATATGTCAATCGTTCCAGCTGCAAACACGTTCTCAGTTGATTCCTCAGTATCGCTGAAATAAGCAAAAGTTCCTGCACCTGCTGCCATTGCCACTACGCCTATCATCAATATGCTCATCAATACTTCTTTTGAAATCATTTTTTCCCATATCACCTCCTAACTTTTTTCATTTTAGCGTGCCACCCTTCCACCTAAATAGGTAGTAAAAGGTAGTATAAAAGGGTATAAGGGCTTGTGGTAAGGAACAGAGTTAAGAACGGGGAGTAAGGACGATAAGTACGTATAAAATACGAATCCTGATTTCAAAAACAAGTGCAAGTTATTTATATTTATCTATGTATAATTATAATTATGGAAATATCTAAATATGATAAGGATTCCCTGGTTGGAATAAGCGTGTTTTTAGTGGTAGCGTCT
>QMVO01000347.1 GCA_003661125.1 Methanosarcinales archaeon | reverse complement strand
TATGCCGGTGTTCATCGCATCAGATCCCGAATGGGGCAGGAAATTCGAGGCGAGGAATTTGCCTGTGGTAGGAGATGATGTGAAATCGCAGATTGGTGCAACGATTGTTCACAGAACGCTTGCGAAGCTATTCAACGATCGCGGATGTAAGCTCGACCGGACGTATCAACTTAATACAGGAGGAAATACCGACTTTTTGAACATGTTGAACCGCAAGCGATTGAAATCAAAGCGCATATCGAAGACGGAAGCGGTGCAATCGGTCTTGGACGTTCCGTTGATCCCGGATGATATCCATATAGGCCCCTCAGATTATGTATCATGGCAGCGCGACAATAAAATATGTTTCTTACGGATGGAAGGGCGGATATTTGGAGATATTCCGATAGACCTTGAACTCAGACTTTCTGTAGAGGACTCGCCTAACAGTGGCGGGAGCACAATTGATGCGATAAGAGTATGCAAGCTTGCGCTGGATAGGGGAATTGCAGGACCGCTAATAGAAATATCAGCATACACGATGAAGCATCCACCGATACAGTATCCGGACGAAGTGGCAAGAGAACTTGTGGATGGCTTTATAAGAGGAGAAGGTAATTAAAAATTCTTCTTCTCTATTCTATACTTTTTTATTTTATTATGAAGAAAAGATCATCAGCTAAACCGCCCTATTTTCTCTCTTTGGGTTTCATAACCTATGATTTGTACAACAACAAGAGAATAATTGGCGGTGCCTCAGCATATTCAGCAATACTGGCAAGGAATTTTGGGGTTGATTCTGCAATAGCCACAAGCATAGGTAAGGATTTTGAGGATTTTGATGCTTTAAAAGGCATTCGGTTAGCGTATCAAATGAGCGAATGGACGACGACATTCGTAAATAGTTTTAACATAAGCGAAAAGAGAGTTCAATACGTCACGAGTATTGCGGATAGGATAAGAGAAGAAACGATACCGGTGGAGTGGTTTAACGCCGAAATCGTTTATATATGTCCGGTATCAAATGAGTTAGAAGAGGGAATGATCAAAAGATTTGACTCGGTGGTGGGCGTAGCGCCGCAGGGCTGGCTGAGAAGCATTGGTGAGGGAGGGAGAATAGAGAAAAAGAAGTGGGAAAAAGCAGATGAGTTTTTGTCTACGGTGGATTTTGTGATAGTGAGCGATGAGGATGTTTTTGAGGAGGATGTTCCGAAATATGTGGAACTTTCAAATATTTTTGTGTTGACCAGGGGGAGGAAAGGTGCGGAATTATACTGCGATAGGGGAAAGCGTCATGAGCATATACCTGCTTTTGAAAGGAAAGAAGTGGACGCTACCGGGGCAGGGGATGTTTTTGGTGCTGCGTTCTTGTTGAGATATCATGAGACGCGAGATGCAGTCAAATCGGCGATATTTGCATCCTGCGCTGCTTCTTTTGTCGTTGAAAAAGAAGGTGTGAAAGGAGTTCCTTATAGGGAAGAAGTAAACGAAAGGATATTGAATGTGAGTGCTTAGAGCCGATTTCTCGCGGTATGTTCGTTCACATAGACAGCAAATCAACTATTCTTTCGGTAACGTCAATACCGCACGCGAGTTTTATCCCTTTCCCTGACGGTGTTGCGTTCACCTCGAGCAAATATAATCCCTTTTCGCTCTCTATCAAGTCAACACCCGCGAAATCAGCGTCTACTGCTTTTGCAGCACGTATTGCGAGTTCTTCCATCTCCTCTGTTAACTCGCATTTAACTGGTGTTCCACCCTGACTCAAATTGCAGACGAATGCTCCTTTGCACGAAACGCGGTAAATCGCACCTAATGCTTCTTCACCAACAACAAAAACCCTTATATCCCTTCCAGGGTTAGGCACGAACTCTTGTACATAAAGCACCCCTCTTTCTTTCAGTAACTCTGTGAGTTTTGATGCTAATTCTGATTCTGGTAGAGTGCTATCAAGTTTGATTATCCCTTCTCCTTGACAGCCAAAAATAGGTTTTGTCACGGCACATCCATATTTTTCGATTGCTTTCAGTGCAACTTTTAATTCAGAAGTAATCACAGTGTGCGGAATAGGAAGATGAGCGAGTCTGAAAAGGTAAAAAGAGAAGAACTTGTTTGCTGCATTCTGAATCGCAGCAGGGGAGTTCAAAACAGGAATATTTGAGTGCTCAAATTGACGCAGCAGGTCAAACTTAAAAGAAATTTGTTCGAGTGCAAAACTTATGCCAACGTCTCGAACGAGGATAGCATCGAATTTCTGGTCTTTTAAATCGGCATTGAAGATGGAAAAATCAGAAGTAGACATGGATACGCTTAAAGCTGCGAGATTAAACGGCAAGGCTTTTGCTCCTCTTTTGCGTACGTTTTTCATGAGTGCACTCGCAGTCCAGTCCTTAGGGTCGGTGATGACAACGCCTATTAAGTGCATTTTGGGTTTGCTGCATTGGATAGCGTTAAATTTGAGTGGACGTTAAATTAACCCTCATTGTTTTTCCTTCCATCACTGCTTCTTCCGGCACGCTTACTTCCCTCTCTAAATCCCACACCAGTGTTGCGTTCTCTACATGCCCCGCTCTTATTTTATAAGTCGATGCGAAAACGTCGAAATTCGTGCCTCCCTCCATCGGTCCTTCCGTTGAATATGGCACCACGAACTTGTATGTGCTGTTGGATGTGGTTCGCGAGGAATACACAAATTCTCTACCCTGGTTTGTCGTTATGTTTGTTGCTATTTCAACAATCCAGTCTTTAGGAGCAGTTCCTTCTATTCTCGCTCCTTTTACATATTCGAACGTCTTCACAAAACTCACAGGCTCTATGTATTCCGGTGTCCATGCTTTTATGTTTGGT
>QMVO01000346.1 GCA_003661125.1 Methanosarcinales archaeon | reverse complement strand
CGTACTCTTTTTTCAAGGTCTCGTATCCGTCTCTCGTCAGGCGAATTCTTTCTCGTGCCACTTGCTTCACCTCCACACAATGCCTGCATATCCCACTGCTCTCGCGTATCCGCCCCCTGTATCGGCGCTGGTCGCATGTTTCAGTACATGAGGCTCACCGGAAGCGATCATCATGACCGCTGCTATCGCTCCGTAGCCACAGACAGTTATACCATGTTTTGCGACCGCGTGGTAAAGTTCCTCCACATCTTTGGATGTTATCGCTTTCAACACTTCCTCATCTTTGGCCAGAGTGACCTCGTGACTGTCGTAATGATTCATATCTGAGGAAGCCAGCACGAGGAATCTCTTTGAGGAGTTTGAGATCATCACATTTTGCAACGACTCGGCCAACGCCCTCATGGTCTTCAATCTCTGATCCATAAGGGTGATGGGAACGAAGGTGAAATCGTTGCCGTAGATATATTGGAGAAACGGCAGCTGTACCTCCAAGGAATGCTCGTACAGATGAGCGTGGACGTCCGTCACGAAGGTCTCTCCATACCGGACGAGTTGTCTGGCAATAGCCTCGTCAACTTCTACGCTGCCCAGAGGTGTTCTCCACTCAGAATCAGGATAAATCGAGACGGGCATTCCGTAGCCGGTGTGGTTCGGCCCTAACAACACCACCACATCAGGTTTTCCCATGATTGCCAGATGATGGTATACCCAAGCAGCTACGGGGCCACTGTACACGTATCCAGCGTGTGGTACTACAGCAAAGGCGTTTTCAGCCATTTTGTGTGATGGTCTTTCGGGAACACTCCCAGGACCCAAAGTATGGGTGAAGCAAGCTTCTAAACTTTTCAACAGGGCGTCTTTCTCGCCGGGATAGAACATTCCCGCCACAGCGGGATCACGAGCCAGGGTTAACCACCTCCGCCGTGATAAATATAAGCAGATCGGATTTCTCCTTCTTCTTCGACTCACTCTTGAATAAATTGCCCAGAAAGGGAAGACTTCCAAGGAAAGGAAGGCGGTTCTCTTGAACGGTTTCGGAGGTTCTGACCAGACCCCCTATGACCACCGCTTGGTTCTCGGTCACGATCACGTTGGTCTCCGCCTGCCGGGTCTTTTCGATGGGATAGGTGAGATCCGCCGTGGGATTGTAGTATTCCACGTCGCTCACTTTCACAAATATACTCAATGATATGGTACCGTCTTTGCGAACTTGTGGTGTTATATCCAACTCGATGCCAGGTTCGGCGAAAGCTATGATGGGTTTGTTGTTTTCGTCATAGCCTTGCACGTAGGGGATCTTCTGCCCTACAAAGATCTTCGCTTCCTTTCCGCTCACAGTGGTTATCTGAGGTTCAGAAAGTATGTCTCCATCAGAAATCACACTCTGAAGCGTAGTATTGGCACTAAGTTGAAGTTTCTCCGCAAGTGCTTCCATCAGTTTTCTGTAGTCGAGGAGATCGATGATACGACTGTCTATCGTGATCTGTCCTCTCCCGCCTTCGGAGTTTAACGACATACCCGCATGCCCGAGGTCGAGAAGCGACGACAACGAGACGTTGAAATCGTCCAGTAGAGATCTGTCAACGATTCTTGCCGATATCTTGACCACGGGCTTTGGAGAGGAAAGGGACTCCACCAAACCTGATAAGGCTTCGTAGACTTCTTCGGGAATGCCGGTGATTACCATGAGTTCGTTGGCATCGTCGGTGTAAACAGTCCCTCCGTAGAATTCCACCAGCCTTGCCACTTCTTCTATGTTGTGGCTTATTCTGAGCACGTACTTTTTAGTGCTGGTAGTCGTTTCAGTTGCCGCGCTGGGACTTTTCCGTTGTATGACGGTAACCCCGTTTCGTTTCAAGACCGTGTATGGATAGAACTCTTCCACCAAATTCAGCAGGCCATCCCAGCTCATCCCACTGGCCTTCAAGTTGAGCTTCTCCTGAGGGTAGTCGATCATCATCAAGGATCTGCCGAGTTTTTCCGCAACGATTTCCAAAACCAATCCGAGCTGTTGATCCTTCACATCGAGGGCGAAGGTACCGTCAGGGAGGATATCGAGTTTAAAAGGCACCTCCTCCGGTTGTCCTTTTTCAATAACCGCTGTAGAGGGAGTAGCCGCTTTTCCAATTTCTGCTGTTTGTCTTTCTTCCTCAGTAGCAGAACTTGCTTCCAAGGTTTCTCTTTCCTTTGCCATGGATTTGAGCAATTTGACCATGTCTATCGCTTTTTCAACCTCGGTGGTGTTTCCCATGAGGATGAGTATGCCAAGCTTTTCAAAAGACGCTGTAGTTATTGTCGGATAGAAAAGCTTCAACACGTTGATCAATTCCACGGGGTCCAGCGACTCCAACTTTACTATTTCGAAGGTTTTCTCCTTTACCGTTTTCGTGCTCACAGAGGTGGGTGTAGCAAAGGTTGCGGTCGCTTCTTCGATGACGCGAATGTTCAATTCATCGATGATGGCGCTGACGGCATTTACACCTTCTTCTGATCCCACCGCCACCCACTGCCTTCCGATTTGAACAAATTCGACCTCATACCCAAGTTTAGAAAGAAGCGATTTCAACGACTCCACATTCACCGATGGATCCAGATTGAACGCCTGAAAGACCGTCTTTTCAGGTTCTCCTTTTGCGGACGTGTCTGTGGCCATCTCCAATGCTTCTAATGAAAGGTTCTCGACGAGCTTTTTTGCATTCCCAACATCGGATTTTTCGCCCAACATCAGCGTCTTATCTCCAATGTTTAAGAGGTCCACTTTGATTCCCAAAGAGCTGAAGAGTGACGCCAAGGACGTCTTGTCCACACCTTCTTTGAGTGACACTACGG